>RGBZ01000100.1 GCA_009919365.1 bacterium | reverse complement strand
GCACTCGGCGTTTCGCATCCTGAAGAAGAGGATCTCTCGTTCTTGTACGGCACGATCATCTCGGGGCCGCCCGAAGATCCTGCGCATCACTCGCGCAATCTCTGTCTCTTCGCCGAGGGTGAGGTTGATCGTTCGCCAACGGGCTCCGGTGTCTCGGCGCGACTCGCAGTGCTTCATGCACGCGGCGACGTGCAGACCGGCCAAGAGATTGCGATTGAATCCATTCTTGGCCGTGAGTCGGTCTTTCATGGCCGAGTCGCACGCACCGAAACCTGGGCAGGGCGTAACGCCGTAATCCCCGAGGTTCGCGGGAGCGCACACATGACAGGGAGTGCGCGATTCGTGCTTGATGAGAACGATCCGATCGGCCGCGGCTTCCTCGTCGCGCGATAGATCGTGAGCAGCCCACAAACGCTCCTCGTGGTGAACCCAGCGGCAGGCGCCGGTCGCGCTGGTCGTGCGCTGTCGCGAGTGCTTGAGGAGCTGAAGCCGTGGGGCGAGTTTGAGATTGCCGTTACCCGTGCAGGTGAGGATCGCCCTGCGCAGCGCATTGTGCGCGAAGCGGTCGCGAACGGCGTCACGCGCATCGCCGTGCTCGGCGGCGACGGCACCGCGAGCCAGGCACTCAACGGCCTGCGCCAACCTGACGGCAGCATTGCGAACGTTCAGCTCGGGTTGATCCCTGCGGGAACTGGCCGTGACTTTGCGCGCACAATCGGCATCTCGCGCAAGCCGATTGAGGCTGCGCGGCAGCTGGCTCGCGGCGGAACCCCGCGGGTCATTGATGTTGGGCAGATCGAGCTCAGCGACGGCAGCGTGCGTCTCTATCTGAACATCGCCTCGTTCGGCGTGACCGCGCGCATCGCCCACGCGCTCGAAGAGTATCCACAGCTCAAGCGCCACGCGGGCGCCCTCGCCTTTGGCCTCGCGACGGTGCGTGCCGGTGCCAGCTACGCCCCCGATCTGGTTGAGGCACGTGTCGATACGCATGAGCCCGAGCGCGGCCCAGTCGCCGCGATGGCAATCGCCAACGGCGCCTGGTTCGGCGGCGGTATGCACGTGGCGCCGACTGCGCGCATCGACGACGGTCGCTTTGAGGTGGTGCGGTTCGGCGACATCGCCCGCAGCGACTTCGTCGTCAGCCTGCCACTCGTCTATAAGGGGACCCACTACGCGCATCCAAAGGTGACGGTCTCCCAGGGGGCCGACGTCTTCGCGGCGCCAGCGGGCGGCCCGAACGCCCGCGCCGTGGAGATTGAGGCCGACGGCGAGATCGTGGGGGCACTCCCTGCACGCTTTACCGTGCGCCCTGCAGCGGTCACGCTCCTCACGTAGCGGCTACGCGCCAGGTCTACCCAGACGGCTATCCAGCGTGCATACTCCCTATCCAGCCCCCCAGGGGGCACCCGCGTGGGAGTAGGAGGCACGAGATGGACGCAACGGAGATCCTGAAGAGCAACGCCGCCGCGGTCGCCGCCGCCGATGCCGCCTGGGTGAATCCGCGCGATCCAGCCAAGGCGCTCGGCGCCGATGGTCAGCCACTCCGCAGCCGCCGCGCCCCAAAGTGGGCCGACGTGCCGAACGAGCAGTGGGACGACTGGCGTTGGCAGCTCAGCAACCGCGTCAACTCGCTCGAAGAGATCGGTGAGATCCTCGAACTGACCGACGACGAGCGCGAAGGCCTCTCCGCCGACGGGAAGTTCCGCGTCGACATCACCCCGTACTTCATCAGCCTGATCGACCCGAAGGATCCGAACGATCCAATCCGCCGCCAGGTGATCCCGGTCGGCTCTGAGCAGCAGGCCTTCACCGCCATGATGGAAGACTCGCTCGGCGAGGACCGTCACTCCCCAGTGCCAGGTCTGGTGCACCGCTACCCCGATCGCGTCCTGATGCTCGTCACCACGCAGTGCGCCTCGTACTGCCGCTACTGCACGCGTTCGCGCATCGTGGGCGACCCAACGCAGAATTTCAACAGCAAGGACCACGAGGCGCAGCTCGACTACCTGCGCCGCACTCCACAGGTGCGCGACGTTCTGATCAGCGGTGGCGACGGGCTCACCCTGGCGCCAAAGCTCTTTGAGAAGATTCTGCGCGGCCTGCGCGACATTCCGCATATCGAGATCATTCGCATCGGTTCACGCGTGCCGGTCTTCATGCCGCAGCGCATCGACGACGAGCTCTGCGAGATGCTCGCGAAGTACCACCCGCTCTGGATGAACCTGCACTTCAATCACGCGCAGGAGATCACACCAGAAGTTTCGCGCGCCGTCGATAAGCTCACGCGCGCCGGCATTCCGGTCGGCAACCAGTCGGTGCTGCTCGCGGGCGTCAACGACTGCGTGCACATCATGCGCAAGCTCGTACACAAGCTCGTTGAGAATCGCATCCGCCCGTACTACATCTATCAGTGCGACCTTGTTGAGGGTTCAGGCCACTTCCGCACACCCGTCGGTAAGGGTCTCGAGATTATTGAGGGTCTGCGCGGTCACACCAGCGGCTACGCGGTTCCGACCTACGTCATTGACTCGCCAGGTGGTGGCGGCAAGATTCCAGTGATGCCGAACTACCTGATTTCGTACAGCGATCACAAGGTGGTGCTGCGCAACTACGAGGGATACATCAGCACCTACGAAGAGCCTGAGCACTACACGCGTCACGACGCGGCGAAGTGCCCAGACTGCCGCGCGTCGCGACCCGAGCCAGGACAAGAGGGAATCTTTGGTCTGCTCGCCGGTCACGAGATGTGGATCGAGCCGAAGGGCCACGCCGAAATGCACAGTCGCGGCAACACCGAGGCACATCGACTGCAGGATCCGTCGAAGTGGCAGCCGCTTGGCATCGGCGGCGCCGTTGAGGGAACGTCACGTGCGCCGCTCGAGGTGCTCCCAGCCGGCACCGAGCCACGTCCGAAAGAGGGCGAGCCGAGTGCCGCAGCACACGGGGAGCTGCTTTAGTAATCGCTACGAGATCTTGGCCTTTGCTTGGACTTCGCTGACACAATTCTGAATGAGCGTCAGGACCAGCGATTCAAAGTGCAACTGTGAGAGGTCACTTGCTGATTTGATCACCGGGTCATTCGCGCGTTGCAGAAGCGGCCCACCGAGCCATGTTGCATAGCCGTGCACCAGATGCGCGACCATCGCTGTGGCTAACTGCACATCGTGTCTGTTTCGAAAACTAGGAATTTCAAGCTCACCTTGACTCATCTCATGATCGATAAAATTCTGAATTGCGATACCGAGCAGAGCCAAGTTTCGTTCAAGAATCAAGTTGATCTGATATTGCTGGTCTAGGTCAAAGCTCGCCAGGCTACTGCCATTGAGCATGTTGACTAAGGCAGGGTTTCCAACCGACCAGTCAACCTGGTGCTGAAGGTGCGCCAGAAGACGTGACTTAGCCGTGGTTTCTCGGTGATGAATCTCCACAAATTCTGCCGAGT
>RGBZ01000099.1 GCA_009919365.1 bacterium | reverse complement strand
CGTCGTCCTTGGTGACGCCAATGGCCCGAGCGAGCCGCCGGATCTCCGGGGCATCGATGAGGTCGTGGCGCATGCGAATCCAGCTACCGGCCATCCTTTGGCCCTCCTTTCAACTATCGAGCCTTTATGCCGACAGGCTCGACTTCCTTGGCGTGAGACGCACCGCATCCCTTTGCTCAACCCATCGGTCAATTGCGGCATATGAAAAGGTCAGGCAACTCCCGACACCAGGAGCACCTATCTCGCAGACAGGCCCAATTCCATGTTTGTGACCATCAACATCAATCATTCGTCTGCAAACCAATTCTTGCACAACAATTCGAACAGAGCGATCTAACATCGATGCGTACTGCCCGGAAGGGTCGTGGTTAGCGACTACGTCATTCGACTTTATGTGTTCTACAACCTTATCGACAGTAACGCCCTCTCGGCCGAAAGACTTGATGCAATCAAGGGCACGACCACGCAACGCAGCGCTTGGCTTCGACCATATCTTCAGCTTTCGCTTGATGTAGCCGTTGCTTTCCGCACTACTTGCAGCGACGGCTGGAGCCTCCCTTCCGGTGACCAACTGATAAGCGATTCTCAAGTCATCGCGAAGCGATGTGTCAGTTACATCATCTTCTGCCAGTTGCCCGGTTAAATTCCGCAGGCTGTTTTTCAGTTCAGAAGAAATGCGATTAGCAGAAACCTCCAAAACAAATGTCTCGTTTTCGCTAAGCATCCCAACAGCTATCGCCACTCGCGATTTCTGCCTGTCTGTTCTTCCACAAACTCCTGCCTCAGCAATGGCTCGATACAACTGCTGTGGTGTGGCCAGCATCCCCAAATCACTGATGTAACGCGACACCTGTTTGCACGATGGGGCTACAAGCCTAGATCGCATAAACTCAGCCACGGTGGTATTCAAATTGCGCTGGCAAGAAATCAACGTGGCGGGGTGATTGATGTCGATATCTGGGTTTCGTGGCGCCCCGTTCTCGATCGCAACGTATAGACGCGCGTAAATCTGCTGTCTGTCGAATGCAAATCCGTCCATCTTGTGGCGAAGTTGGTGCGCAAGCCTGCACACAAACCTGATGTTCGCCATCATCCCAGACATGCCACCAACCGAGCCTCCTCCGTTGCTTACGGATTCAAAACTGCTAGGACGCATAACCTGTTCGATGTGATCAATCTCAATGCTTGTCGCGCAACGCGAGCCTTGCACGTATGTCATCGGAATGCCGGTATCGTTGCACCGGCCACGCTGTGCGTAATACAGCGCGAACAATCGCTCTGCGGTGCAGTCGCATGGCTGCTTCAACAGCGATGCCTCCTTCTGCTGGCGGCCAGCTATTTGTTTGCATAGCCTCATTAGGCTGGAAGGCGGAATCATAAATGCATCGCTGTTCCATTCCGCGCGAATATCGTCAAGCGTCATCACACGCACCCCCACTCGTTTTCGAGCAGACCACCCGCATTCCGCACCTCTTTCCCGGTGCACTTGGCGAGCCCGGCGTGTCGCAGATCGTTCAACCGCTTGTTCACCTCGTGCGGCACCAGCCCGCACCTGGCCGCGATCTCTGTTTGCCCGGCCGGCCCGAGCCGCAGGGCCTCGAGCACCTTCCACTTCTTGCCTTTCCGATTGATCTTCGCCGCGTCGTGAGACGTGGGAGGGTCTGTTTTCCGTGCCGCAAACAGCGGCATATTGAGCTCAATCGCTCGCACGTTTTCCGTGAAATAGTCGCTCACCATTCACCTCCATGCTTCTGCCGCATCCTGTTGCTCCACTCGTCCTGCCCGACCGGGCTGCACCGCCGGCTTTTCCGACATGATCCTGTCGAGGTCCGCCTCCAGCCGGTTGCGCCGGCGGCGGGCCTCCATGCGATCCTCATCTGGCTCGTCATCCATGACGCTTCTCCTGGTTAAAACGGGACGTCGTCGGAACCACCACCACCGGCCACGAACTCAGCTTTCGCCTTCTGAGCGAGCGTCTTACGCGGGGCCGCCTCGCGGATCTCCTTCGGCAGCGGCGCCGGGCCGGGCTTCCACGCCACGACCTTCACGAACTCGTTGCCGGCCTTGCTCAGGGCCAGCACCGTCTCAACCGTGGCCATCTGCCCCTTGAGCTCACGCTCGTCCCACTCGCCTCGAGGCGGGTCGACCCGTGCCGCACGGCACAGCTGCTCAACCTTGCCACGCTGGTGACACGGGATCGACTCCCACACCGGCTTGTACTTGGCCGACACCTCAAGCTTCACGGCGAGCACCTTGCCCTCCGGGTTGCGGTCGTTCTTCGCCCAGTCTTTGTTCTGGATGCCGACCCACTTGATCTGCGCCACGTGCGTGCCATCGGGCACAAAGCCCTGCTCGCCGTTCTCGCCAGCCTCAAACTCGTCCTCGCCGAATTCGTCCCAGTTCATGACTGCATCTCCGGTTCGTGTTGCTTGTTGCCCACCCGCACGATGCGGTTGGCGTCGCCGTTCAAAAGCTCTTCGATCAATCCCTTGGCCTTGTCGAACGCGAGATCCTGCGACTCATACGCCCGCGTCACCGCGGCAATGCTCCGCATGAGCTCGGCCCGTTGGTCTTGGCGGACCTTCCACGGTGGGTTGTCAGACCACGACATTGGCGACCTCCTTCGGCTTGAGCTCGTCGTGCCGGGCCGCCACAGCCTTCGTCAGCACGTCCGCCTGGTCCTCGGTCAGTTGCCCCTCGGAGAGCAGTGCGTCGATCCGGTCGCCGATCTTCCCGAGCGTGCGAACGCTCTTGGCGTCGGCGATGTGACGCTCGATCAGGTCCTGCAGCGTCTCCTCCGAACCGGCAGCCGGCCCCTGTACCGCGTTAGCGGTTTTTGCAGGCTGCCCCGGGGCACCCACAGGAGCCGGGGCCGGCCCGGCGAAGATTGATTCCAACTGGCCAATGTCCATCGGCATCTCTGCCGGCAGACCAAATCGGTTCTTGGCAGACCACGCCGCAGAGTGCTCCGCGTGCATGACACGCTCCTTGCCACCCTGGGCCTTGAGCCGGCCGTCGCCGCCCTCGACGAGCTTCATCTTGTAGGTGCAGAACAGCAGCAGATCGCACCACTCGCGAAGCAGGGGGCTCACCTGCTTGGTTAACTTGAGCTCATAGCGGTCATACCCGTCGGTCTGGTCCGGGGGGCTCACACGCTTCACGCACGAATGAGCCACCCACACCACGTTGATGCCGTGCGAGACGAGCACGTCGCACGACGCGAGGAACCTGGTCCAATGCTCCGCGAGCATCGTGTAGCCGCGGCCGAAGCCGAAGTCTTCGATGCTCTTTTTGCCGCTCGTCTTCAGCAGCCATTCGATCAGCAGCTTCTCGGCCCAGTCGGCCGAGTCGATGACGATCGTCTGAAATCCCTGCGGGTTCACCGCGAGCTCAGTCACGGCGAGCGTCAGGGTTTTCCAGTCGTGCACGGAGACGCGTGCCACGTCGAGGTGGTGCGTGCCGTCCTCGGTGTCGAGCACAAGCGGCGCCGGAAACTGCGTCGCGAGCGTGCTCTTGCCGATTCCCTCGTCACCGTAAATC
>RGBZ01000098.1 GCA_009919365.1 bacterium | reverse complement strand
GTCGCAGGCACCGGGCCAACGCGAGGCCGCGCCTCCTTCTCGCAGGGGCAGCGGTACCCGCCCGACGGTCGGGGTCCGGCGCATCTGTAACACAACAGGCTCAGGCCAAGACCCTGCTCGAGCTCGCGCAGCCGCGTGGCGGCGTAGCGGTGGGCGGCCTTCTTCGCCTGCTTCATGCGCTGCCTCGCCTCCGGCCGCTGCAGCGCCTTCAGCTCGCGCAGGAGCTGCATCACGGCGTCCTCGCCCTCGTCGCCGCGCGACAGCAGCTACGTCATGAATCGCGGCAGAGCCTCCGCGTCGAGCTCCAGCGTCTCCTCCGGGAAGCCCCAGCCCGCCAGCGCCTCGCGCCTGCGATCCGCGTCGGAGTGGCCCAGCCCTTCCTGCCTCCAGGTCTCTCGCAGCGACTGCAGGTTCCGCACGCCGGCCTCGCCCAGCATCTCCTGCAGCAGCTGCTGGCTGGTCATGTTCATCCACTGGGACACGCGCGAGGCGCAGAAGAGCCGCTTCTGCTCGGCGCTCATGGGGGCGGGAGCATGCTTCGGCCGCGCCGGGGTTTCAGCCGGACGCAGCACGTACAGGGGCACGCTGCGAAAGATTGCCTCGTCGCAGGCGGCGCTCGGGCCATTGGTGATCTGGACGTGAAAGCAGACCGTGACGGCGAGACGCTGCTTGTCCTTGGGCACGCGGGAGCACCGGAGTTGCCGAGCCACGCGCAGGGCGACGAACGGCATGCTCCACCTCGCTTCGCCGTCCAAAGGGAAGCAGATGGCGGTGTCGTCTCGCTGCGGCCAACGTTCGGGGAAAACGAGGGGGCGAGCGTCCGCCGCGTCGTCGGGCGACTCGAAGGCCAGCCAGAAGACGCCCGCGCCCACTTGCTGGCGGCCGCGCTCGTTGGCGTCGAAGAGGTCCTGCGGCAGCACCTCCAGGGCCGCCAGCGTCCTGGCGCCGAAGTCGGAGTTGCCGAAGAGGGCCTCCTCGTTCAGCCGCGTGCCCCGCAGCAGCGAGCGGACCTCGTCGTCGGTCACTGCCGCCATCCGAAGCCAAGCAAGGAAAGCGATTGGCGGTGGGGGCTGGAGGGTGACGCAACAAGATTCTTGGGTTTGAGTATGATGGGACATCACCCGCAGTTATATCTGCTTGTTGCGAGTTTCGATGCATTGAAATGCTTCAAACGTCATTTTTTTTAGCTCCAGCTGCAGTTCGAATGTTTTCGCAAGGCCGAGAGCGCTGTCCTTCGTCACGGCCAGGTCTGTACAGAACTACTGGAGTCGCAGCGTCGTCTGTCCGCGAGGAGGCGCGCACCACGCCTTGAGGATCTCCTCCGCGATCTCGTACAGCTCCGGACAATCTTCTTCGTACCAAAGGATGCGATTCCCATCGCGATCTCCACGAGGCTTGGCCAGGAAGCGTGTCTTGTTCAACAGCTCCGTTTTGGCCCTCTTTCCGAGCTCCTGCGCCAGCGACGAGACGGTCTTGTTCATGGAGCACAGCCGGGCCTTGTATTGCGAAAGCGACGCCTCCAAGCAGCTCTCGACGTACCTCTCCATCCTCACCTCTATGCGGCGAGGTTGCAGCCGGGAGGCGGCTTCTTCAGAGATGACTCCCGCCGCGACGTCGACCCGCAGCTGCGTGTCCTGGCGCGCTTCCTGCAGCTGCGCCTTCTGCTTTGCTTCCGCTTCGGCCAGGCGCCTCTTCTGTCGTGCCTCCTCCAGAGCTTGTTGCGCGGCCTCCATCTTGGCATCGGCTTCGACACCTCGAGCTCTCAACTCTCTGCGACGGACGCCGATCTCTTCATGGTGCAGCACACACTGCTCGCGGCGCACTTCATACTCTGCGACTTCGGCATCCAGCTTCGCCATCTCGGCATCTAGCTTCCTCGTGCGCGCGATCGCGTCGTCTGCGACTTCTTGCATCGGCAAGGTATGCAAGGAACTCGACCGCGCCATGAGCTCTCTCGCCTTCGGTCCGTCACCGGAGATCATCAGGAAGTTCAGCGTAAAGATGCAGCCGTACTGTCCGTCGAGCATGGTCTTGGAGTAACCGAGGCCTTGCACAAACCCGCCCGGTCAGCCCTCGCAAAACCCTGGTCAGCCCTCATCAACGCGTGATTGGACTGAAAACTGGAAACCGGGCCCTGCAATGACGTAAGACCAAGTTCCCAACAAACCTACCAAAACCTGGTCAGCCCTCACCAAACCCTGGTCGGCCCTCGCCAAGCCCAGGAGTATGGTGACCAAGTTCCCGACCAGGTGCCGTCGAGTCCCAGCGAGCTCGAAGATCCTTCGAAGCATCCAGCAGTCCCGATAGTTGCCGAGCTCGATGTCCAGGATCACTGACCTCCTTGACGATCCCAGCGTCCGGACGCAACGCCGTTTCGGCGAGGTGAAAGAGGATGCGAGGTCGACCGCCCGAGTCCTTGCGGAGCACCAGCTTGGAGTTCTCCACCAGCGCCGCGATCTGCACCGGTCCGCTCTCGGTCCGCTCTGCGATCTGCGATTTTTCCTCTTCGCATGACTGAAGCCCAGCCTTGACATCCTGGAGCCAGCTGCGAACGGTGCGCGCCGCGTCGTGACGCTGCGTCTTCTCGTACGCTTCCGCCACGGCCGCCGCGCGTCCCTCGCGCTCGGCGAACGTCTGCTTGGTGAAGCCGCGATTGGGGAAGAGCACGTCGATCACGAAGCGCTCGGAGCCATCGATCCGCGCAGGCACTTCGCTGGGCTCGAGCTGCAGCACCTGCGCCGCGACTCGCTTCGTGTTGGCCGCCTTCAAAGCCTGGCCTATGCCGCGTTTGGAAACCAAGACCGTCCCGGACTGCAGGAAGTATGCGAGGCGAAGCGTATCGTCTCCGGAGGGTGACACCACACCTGCTTCCACAAGACCCGACATGGTGAGCTGATGGTTTGAGCCTGAGCGGCGCGGATGCGATGGTGCGGTTTCGTAACCTCTAAAAAAAACCGGTGACACATCACGATAAGAGTCTGTCTGAAAACCCTGAAGGCCGAGCGCACGGGTCATTTTTTTTCCGTCAGTTCCTGTCGCATAGCTGCCTGCAGATGAGACCTACCGCACGCGTTCTGTTTCTGCCATTCGGGCAAGCCTCCTGTTAGAGCGCGCGTACGACCTCGCCGAAGGATCTCGAGCGCAGGCGGTCTCCACGACCCCGACGTCCTCGCGCAGCTCCGGCGCCGCGTACGCCAGCGACCAGCCGTCGCGCCGCACCGCCACCAGCACCACCTCGCGGTCCCGCCGCAGCTCGGGTGCGCAGTAGCCCAGCGCGAAGCCGTCGCGCGAGACGGCGTGCAGCACCAGCTCGCGGTCGGCCTGGAGCCGAGCGGAGGCGAACTGCAGCGCGAAGCCGTCGCCGCACATGACCACCTCGCGGTCGTCGCGCAGCTCCGCGCAGGCGTATTCCAGCGCGCCGCCGTGCCTGCTCACGGCCGCTTGGACCACGTCGCGGTCGGCGCGCAGCTCCGGGGAGGCCCACTGCAGCGCGAAGCCGTCCTGCCGCACCGCTGTCAGCACCACGTCGCGGTCGGCGCGCAGCTCCG
>RGBZ01000097.1 GCA_009919365.1 bacterium | reverse complement strand
TGCAGCCTGCTACAAGTGCATGACCTGCGGTACGACGAGCGGCTGCAGCTGATCGAACGCGGAACCTAGCGCGGACCACGCCCCGGTCGCCTCTGGCGGCTGGGGCGTTCTGCTACAACTGAACAGAGAGGCTACAAGAAGAGGAGGCAACCGATGCGCACCGCCACTGGGAGCCACACGCGTTTCGCAATCGCCGCACTCTTCGCCGTCGTGCTCACAACTAGCGCCTGTGACGATCTGAACAGCGTCTCGCCACGCCCAACCGCCAGCTTCATTTCGAGCGGCACGATCGACTGGCAGAGCTGCCCGGTCACCGACCCAGTCACCGGCGGCAACCCAGAACTCCTCTGCGCCACGATTACCGTGCCGCGCGACTACCTGACACCAGATGGACCAACGATTGACCTCGCCGTCGCGCTGCTGCCGGCCGCCGACCAGGCGAACAAGGTCGGCCCACTCCTCCTGAACTTTGGTGGCCCTGGTGCCTCGGGGATCAACATCCTCGCCCAGTCGGGGCGTGGCGTGGTGCCAGCCGAAATCGGCAATCGCTTCGACCTCGTCTCGTGGGATCCGCGCGGCGTCAATCGCAGTGCACCCGTCGAATGCCTCAGTGATGCAGAGATGGACGATTGGGCCGCCACTCCCGGCATCCAGGATCGGCCGACGGCTACCGACTGGGCCGCGGCGCTCAACGACGCACAGTGGTTCGCTGAAAAGTGCAAGGCGGGGACCGGCGAGATGCTCGCCTATATCGGCACCACCGCATCGGCGCGTGACATGGAGAGTATTCGCGTCGGCCTTGGCGTCGCGAAGCTGGACTATCTCGGCTTCAGTTACGGCACCGCACTCGGCGCCGTATACGCAACCCTCTTCCCCACCTCCACTGGCCACCTCATTCTCGATGGCGCTGTTGACATGGCGCCGACCGATGAGTCCGAGTACGGGGAACAGGGTGTCTCTCTACAAGGGGCGCTCGATCGCCTCTTCGCCTGGTGCGACGCCGACGCAGCCTGCCCATTCGGCGCTGGGAAATCGCGCGTCGCGTTTGATGCCCTGATGAACAGCCTCGCTGACAAGCCAATTGAGCTTGAAGATGGGCGCAAGCTGAACGCTGAAATCGCTTGGACTGGCGTGGTGATGACCCTCTACAACCGCGACTACTGGGATTACGCCATGCAGGGGCTCGCAGGTGCGAGTGAGGGCGACGGATACCTGCTGAGTATCCTCTCAGACGCCTACATTGATCGCGGCGAGGACGGCACGTATATGTCGAACATCATGGAGGCGTTCCCTGCGATCAGCTGTATCGATTCGCCAACAACGCCGTCCATTTCGCGCTACAAGGCGATATACGAGAAGTTCGTCAACAAAGCGCCAGACTTTGCCGCAAGCCAAGCATCCGGCGGGCTCCTCTGTGGCGTGTGGCCATACAAGAGTGCTGATCCGTTGCCAACCCTTGTGAGCGGTGCGGGTGCCGCGCCGATCTTGGTGGTGGGCACCACGGGAGACCCTGCGACGCCCTACACCTGGTCGCAGCGCATGGCGGACCTTCTCGAGAGTGGAAACCTGCTGACCTACGTCGGCGAGGGGCACACCGGCGTTGGCGGCAAGAGCGCATGCATCGACGAGGCGGCGATCGCCTTCCTCGTGAGTGGGACCCTCCCGCCTGAGGGGAAGCGCTGTAATGACTGAGCGCCTCGTCGTGGGCGTGTACGGATCGGCGCGACTTCCGCAAGGAGATCCTCGTTGGGTCGCCGCCTTCAACGTTGGGGCCGCGCTCGCTGAGGCCGGGTTCACGGTTGCTACCGGTGGCTATGAGGGGATCATGGGGGCCGCATCCCGCGGGGCGAAGTCCAAGGGGGGTGAAGTCCTTGGCTACACCGTTACCTCATGGGATGGCCTAGAGGCGAACGAGGCGGTCACGCGTCGCATCGATTCTGCCGACCTGTTTGACCGGCTACGCCTCTTCTCGAAGGCCGACCTGCTGATCGGTCTCGACGGCGGCATCGGGACCCTCGCCGAAATTGCCGTGGCCTGGAATCTGCTGCAAGTGAGCGACGCGCGGCCGCTCCTGCTCGTTGGCGATGCTTGGGTAGAGCTCGTGGATCTCGTTCGGCGGCGCCTGGTAGTTGGCCCTGCCGATCTTGAAATCGTGCACGTACTGCCGAGTGGCACCCCCGCGAGCGCGGTGCTGGCTGAGGCTCGACTCCTGATGGGGGCACGACTCGGTGTTGGGGCTCCCTGGGAGGCATCGCACGCCGCGCCGCCGCCTGTGGAGCAGTAGGATCTTCCAAATGTTGAATCAACCCGCTCCCGCCCCATCGAGTGACGAGACCGCTCCAGCGGTGGCCGCGCCAACGCCCGTGGCTGAAATTGACCCAGGGCTTGTGATGACCTGCTGTGCAAATTGCGGTGCACAAATGATTGACCGCAAGTGCAAGATGATCTGCGAGTGCGGCTACTTCCTCTCCTGCTCGGACTATTACTGAGATGAGTGAGAAGCAGAAGAGCGGGATTCCGAAGAACCCAGGTCGTCACGACTTGGGGATGAAGGCGACGATGCTCTTTCCGGATCGCGAGATCGTTGAGCGCTCGTACGTGCCGATCATCTACACCGCCTGCCGCACCTGCTACTCGGAGGTACCGCCAGAGGAGATCTATCGCCGTGCAGAAGCTGGCGAGATTGATCCAGCAAAGCAGCGTGAGCTGGTCAGCCGCGTCATTGAGTCGGGCCACGGCAGCACCATTGAGCACATCGTCTTCACCTTCGCCATTACCGGCGTCACCCGAACACTCAGCCATCAGCTCGTGCGCCACCGTGCCGGGGTGGCGTTCGATCAGCAGTCGCAGCGCTACGTAACGTTTAAGAAGGCAGCCACGATGCTCCCCGGTTCTGTCGCCGAAGCTGATGTGACGGTACGTGCCAGATTTGAGGAGGCGACCCAGGGTGCCCTCGGACTCTACGGCGACCTCGTAGCGGCTGGCATCCCCGCCGAGGATGCACGATTTGTCTTCCCGAACGCCACCCGCACCAACCTGATCATGACCGTCAACCTGCGCGCCCTCATCCACATGTCGGGTCTGCGCCTCTGCACCATGGCGCAGTGGGAGATCCGCCGACTCTTCCAGCTGATCCGTCACGAGGTGTTTGCGGTAAGTCCATTCCTCGGCAGCTTCCTCGCTCCGAAGTGCGTGCCACTCGGCTACTGCGACGAGGCGGGCAATAAGGATGGACACTGCCCAATACGGCCACATAAGGATGAGGTGCTCGGCGCATGGGCGGCGAAGGCTGCCGAAGCGAAGGCGAAGGGCCGCGCGCTCCAAGTCGCCGAGTAGCGCGCCAGAGGGCTCAAGTCCGTAGGGGGAAATGAGATCGCCCGAGAGGCCATCCGATGGTGGGGGCGACGTTTACACGCCGGTTCCCCTCCGCTGTGAGATCGGATCGAGTCGCCCCAGCCGTAAAGCTGAAACTCCCAGGTGACCCTCCGCTCCGCCGCTGCGAGTCGCCTCGCGCTTTGGTGGTCATTCACCAGCACCGTCAGTTGCCTGTCGGTTCGATCCCGTCATCGCCACAGTTCGTGCCGCCTGGCCGATTGCTCG
>RGBZ01000096.1 GCA_009919365.1 bacterium | reverse complement strand
CGGGGCTGATGATCAGCGCGGCAACAACGACGCGGCGTCGGCCAATCCGGTCAGCGAGGATCCCGCCGATCGGGTTGAAGGCGAGGTTCGCGAGTGAGTAGGCGGCGATGGCGATGCCGACTAGGAGCGGGGTGCCGCCAAGCTCCTGCGCGCGTGGGCCAATCACCGGCAGCAGGGCGAAGTTGTCAATGAAGGCGAGGAAGATCGCGATGTAGATCGCGGCGCGGCTTCGTCGCGAGAGGTTTGGGGTGGCAGTCGTCATGGGTACAGCATCCCACGCGCCGAAGGATGCCGCCCCCGTGCGAAACTCAGCACCGTGAGTGCCCGACCGTATCGCCTGATTCGTAGCCCACGCGCACGGCGCCTCACGTTGCGCATCGACCCAGAACACGGCCTTGAGGCGGTGGTGCCCGAGCGGTACAGCGAGGCACGCGCACGTCGCGACGTTGAAGCATTCATCGCAACGCGCCTGAAGTGGATTGACCGCTCCCTCGCCGAGGTGACCTCCCGTCGCACCGCGCTCGGCACCGATGGTCGACTAGCCATTGGCGGTCTCATTCCGTATGCGGGTCGCCCTCATCACATTGTTGTGGGCATCTCCGCAAGCATCACCGCGCTCAACGGCGAGATTCAGATTCCAGCAACCATCGCTGGGGATCCTGAGGTGGTGCGCCGCAGACTCTTGAGTTGGCTGCGTCGCCGTGCGCGCGCCATTGCCGAACAGATGATTAGCGTGTACGCCGCTGAGATGCGCGTCACCCCCACGCGTTTGCGCATCGGTGATCAGTCAACGCGCTGGGGGAGCGCCTCGGGTGATGGCACGATCTCGCTCTCGTGGCGGCTCGTGTTGGCGCCCCCATCGTGCTTCGAGGCGGTCGTTGTTCATGAGCTCGCCCACCTGCGCGCCAACGGCCATGGCGCACGATTCCGGGCGGTGGTGGAGCGGCACCTCCCCGACGAGGCGGCGCGCATGCGCCAGCTTCAGCGCCTCGCCCCCGCCCTGGGCGCAGTTCGCTAGCGCGCCTTCCTCTTACCTCGGGCGGCGACCCGCTCGTCGTGCCGCGCAATGGTCGCTCGGGTGATCTTCTTTATGAGTGTAATGGGGAGTTGTTTGTCGGCGGTGAAGTGGATCGTCGTCCCCGCAATGGTGAAGTCGACGAGCTCGTCAGCGAAGAGGCGATAGGAGTAGCCCGCGTAGAGGCTGAGCCCGCCGCGGCGCGTACCGAAATGGATCCTCCCCCCATTAGGGAAGCGAATCCCAGGGACCCCGTACGAGATCTCTTGTTTGCCGCCCGGCGCAGCGGCCAAGATGGCATCGCGAAGGCGACGCAGGCTCTTCGCATCTGCGGCGGGAAGTGCCCCGATGTACGCGGCGACCGTAGCTGCGGTGGGTCGGCGCTTCGCTTCGGCCATCGCACACTCCTGCGCTGTGAGGGGGCTGGTGGAGCTGAGGGGATTCGAACCCCTTACCTCGACAATGCGAATGTCGCGCTCTACCAATTGAGCTACAGCCCCAGCGGAGCGGCAGAATACCACGGTGACGGCTAGCATCTACGGGTGAACCCACTCATCCTTGCCCTGCTCTCCGCCGCCATGTGGGGCGCGACTGACCTCTTGACGAGCTTTGTTGGGCGGCGAATCGGCTCGCTTCGCGTGGTGGTGATTGCCGTCTCTACCTCGCTCGTTCTGGCCGGCGCGGTCGCCGTTGCGCGAGGCGCACTGACGACGAACTACGACCCTGCGATCGTCGGCTTTACGCTGGCCCTGGGAGTCGCGGCGGGAGTCGCGTACATCGGCGTCTTCACCGCCTTCCGACTCGGGCCACTCAGCGTCGTCTCGCCAACGATCTCGGCATACGGTGCGCTCGCCGCCTTCCTTGCAGTGATCTTTTTGAATGAGCGCCTCGCGCCGACCCACGTTGCGGGCGTCATTGCAGTTGGCATCGGTATCAGCCTGCTCGGCCTACAGACCACGGGCACAGGACGTGACCGACGCGCCTCGCTGGCGAGCCCCGGTGTGGCCTTTGCGCTCGTCGGCCTCCTCTTCTTCGCGATCATCACCGTGCTCTTGACGATTCCCATCAAGGCGTACGGCTGGAGCACTGCGATCGCCCTCTCGCGGCTCGGCAACATCGTGACCGTCTGGGTGATCTTCTTCGTCCTCTACAAGTACCGCGCACGCCTGCCGAAGTGGGGGCGCAACGATCTGCTCGGCGAAGGGCAGCGACTCGATCGCGTCGGCGTTGTGCTGGCTGCACTCGTAGGGGTGGGCGACACCCTCGCCTTCTTCATCTTTGCTGCGGCGCTTGAGCAGGGGCCAACCTGGGCAGTCTCACTCTTGAGCTCGCTCGGCCCAATCATCGTGGTGCTCGGCGGTCTCGTCGGATACCGGGAGCGGCTGCGCCGCCCTCAGGTGGTTGGCCTCGGCGCCCTGGCTGTGGGGCTGGTGCTCGCCACCCTCCCGGTATAGCCCCCTTGCGCAAGTAGAACACCTGTTCTATTATGCGGCGTAGGCGAGGGCAGTATCCTCACGAGGTGTTGCCCCATCTCGGCCCTCGCCTAACTCCTCCCCTTCGGCACCGTGCAGCGCTCCTCGTCGCCCTCCCGCTGCTCCTAGCCGGCTGCTTTGGTACGGCTGAGGCCACCCCAACCCCCAGCCAGGGGGCCACCACAGTCATCTCCACCGAATACGGACGCGTCTGGGGGGCGCTCCCCGCGGACTTCCCCCTTCTTGCGAGCGGGCACACACTCGTGCGTCTCGATGTGCAGGCGAGTGGCGCGATCTGGAGTCAGTTGGGGGTGAGCGAAGCGACCGCCGCTGCGATTGACGAGCTGCGTCGACTCGCGTGGGATGTGCAGGAGCCAACCGGCACCGCAACCACACGGCGCATCAACGCGACGCGGAACATGGGGGCGTGCGAGCTCACCATTCTGGTTGAGCCGCTCGGCACACGGACGTCGCTCGTCGTTTATCTTGGTGAGGGTTGCCCCAAGCCGTAGCCCGCTGAAGGAGGAGTAATGGCACCAAAGTTGAAGCGTCGTGAAATCGTTCTACCGATCTTGCTTGTGGTGGGCCTCTTTGCGTTGACCGTTGCGTTGATCGCTGCGCAGGTCGCGGGGGCGAGCGCTTAGCGCTTCCCCTTCCGTCGCTCCGCTTCCATGCGGCGACGATCGCGCTCGGTTGGTTGGTTCGGACTCATGGCGCGCAAGAAGCGCCCATACCAACCGGCGAATGCACCGGCCAAGATGCCAGCTGCTGCAACTCCGTAAATGTCGCCGATCATGGCGCCAGGGTTTCCAAGGTTTGCCGTGATGCCGTCAAGTAGTCCCTTCACAGGATTTCCATCAGTAAAGGCCGCCATGGCATCAGAGGTGCCGACGATTGCCGATGCTGCATAGGTAATCACACCGAAGATCCCACCGATCAGCCATGCGCCACGTCGCGTTAGCATGCCGCCGAGGAAGGCGACTACAAACGCTGGAGGCAACAAGATTGACTGCACAGCAAGCTGAGCAATGTTTGACGAGAGCACCCCTGGCTGCAGCGCGACGATGGTGGTGATGACAACCGTCGCGAGCGGCAGGACGAACGCGCGGGTTCGCATCAGCCGTGGCAGGTAGGCGAGATCTTCACGAATTGGTGCGCGGCCAGCGGAAGAGCGAAGTGCTGCGCGG
>RGBZ01000095.1 GCA_009919365.1 bacterium | reverse complement strand
CGTCCTTGAGGTACTTGCCGATGCCGTCGAGCGTTGGTCCACGCTGAACGATCACGCCGGTGGTTGGGATCTCCTGGAAGGTCCAGGTGTTGTTTGGCTCTGCGCCAAGTGCAACGGAGAGATCCTTGCCAACCTTGGTGACGTTGACGTCGAACGCCGCAACGTAATCAAGATCACGTACGTGATAGCCACCGAGGTCGACGTGCATCAGTCCTGGGACCTTTGCATCGTTCGCCACGTCGGCGTAGAAGTAGCGGCCCTGCACCAAGCTGCTGGCGCAGTTGCCGACGCCCGCGATTGCAACGCGGATCGGATTCGTTGCCTTGATCGGCGCGGTTGGCGCCGGTCGGGCGTTCCACTGGGCGCGAGGCCCGTTCATCTCTACCATTTTTCCTGTTACCCCTTTCTCTGTCGCTTTCGCGACCTTTCCGCTTTGCGAACTCACACCTGTGAGTCCGCCTTCACTAACCGCCCGTTTCACGCCAGGCGGCGAGCAGTAAATTGGCGCGCTATGCGCGACGCCCGGTGGTGGTCAACGCGGCGCGAATGAACAAGATTCGCTGCAACACGGTGACGACTGAGAGTGCAACGATGATGATGAGTGCGTAGAGCAGGTAGCTCGTCTCACTGGTAAGGCCAGCGACCAGCAGGCCGAGGATGAGCAACACGGCGCGCTCAGCGCGCTGTGCAATGCCGCCATGTGCAGAGACGCCGAGCCCTTCGCCACGCGCGCGCACGTAGCTCACAAGCGATCCAATGCCGAGCGCCAGCGCAGCGGCAGTGCCGATCTGGATATCACCAAGAACAGCGGCGCTGTAGACGATGCCCGCGTAGATCACCGCCTCTGCTGCGCGATCAAGCGAGGAGTCAAAAAATGCGCCGAATGTTGTGACGCGATTTGTTGCGCGAGCCAGCGTGCCATCAAGGCCATCGAAGAGCGTGCCAGCAATAAGGATGCCTGCGTGTTCCTTGTGCCCTTGCGCGCGACGCTTTTGCGCGTGGCCATGGTTACGCCTCCTCGCCGCGAACGGCGTCAACGAGCGGGGTGGCGTGTGGAAGAGCGTCTGTCGGCGCGATCCAGGCGGCGGGGTCGGCGATGCCGAGGGCGGAGAGCATCAGCGCGTGCCCTTCGGCGATGGTGGCGGTGCGGAGCGTGCAGATCGATTCACGACCGGAGCGCTCGGTGGTGACGAGGCCGGCCGCGCGCAGGCGGCGCAGGTGCCACGAGACGAGCGGCTGGGAGAGACCGGTGAACTCAATGAGCTCGGAGACGGTGGCGGGGCCAGCGGCGAGGCGGCGCACCACCTCAAGGCGGTTGGTATCGCCAAGGGCACGGTGCACGCGGCGAGCGGCCTCGATGACGTCACGCTCCCCCGCGAGGCGGGAGACGGCGGCGCCCGTGGCGGCTGGTAAGGCGGAGACGTGCTGTGCGCTCATAGAAGCAGAAGTTTATATGAATTCCCGCTGATGCGATAGGGAGGTGACCTGGCGGGGAGCTAGATTGTTACACCCCGCGTGGGGGACGGTGGCTACTTGGCGAGGGCCTGAACGACCGCCTCGATGATCGGTGTTGGCGCGAGACCGAGGGCCACCGTGCCGATGGCGGCGATCAGCAGGCCGGCGCGCAGCATTGGCCCGTCAGCCACCTGAACCGCTGGCTCCGCCGGGTCGCGCATGAAGAGGTAGACGATGACGCGCAGGTAGTAGAAGGCGGCGATGGCGGCGTTGAGGACTGCGATCACGGCGAGGATCGTGGCTGGCCCACCCGCCTGTACCGCGGCCAGGATGACGTAGGTCTTGGCGAAGAAACCGGCCGTTGGCGGAATGCCGGTGAGGCTCAGCAGGAAGATCACCGCGAGGATCGCCATGCGCGGATGCTTGCGACCGAGCCCGGCGAGATCGGAGAGCTGCGTGGTGGCGCCAGGTCGACCCTGGAGCGCGGTGAGGAATGCAAACGCTCCGAGATTCATGAACGCGTACGCCGCCGCATAGAAGAGAACGCCAGCAATTCCCGCCGCCTCTCCTGCGCCAGCCGCCACGATGCCAACCATCAGATAGCCAGTGTGTGCGATCGACGAGTAGGCGAGCATGCGCTTCACATTGCTTTGGGTGAGGGCCACCAGGTTGCCGAGCGTCATCGTTGCCGCCGCCAACACCACCATCACGGGGATCCAGAGAGCGGCGAGTGGCGCAAGGGCGATCACAAACAACTTGATCAGGAGCACAAATGCGCCGACCTTGGGGCCAACCGAGAGGTAACCGGTGATCGGCGTTGGTGAGCCCTGGTAGGCGTCCGGCGTCCAGTAGTGGAACGGCACTGCCGCGATCTTGAATGCAGAGCCCGTCGTAATCAGCGCGAGTGCAACCGCAAGCCCTGCGTTCGCCTCTCCAGATGTAAGCGCCGTTGCGATACCACTGAGTGAGGCTGTGCCTGCGACGCCCCACAGCACCACGATGCCGAAGAGCAGGATGGCGCTCGAGAAACTGCCGAGCAGGAAGTACTTGACGGCGCCCTCGGTGCTCAGCGGATCGCGCTTTGCATACCCCGCGAGAACGTAGCCAGGAATGACCATGAGTTCAAGGCCAACGAAGAGCGTGACGAGATCGGTGGCAGCACCGAGCAGGATCGCGCCCGCAAGGGCAAAGAGGAGCGTCGCTGCAAGTTCAGCGGTTGGATACCTGCGCGCCGCAAGGTATGCCGGTGCAATCAGAAGCGTGATCGCCACGATCGAGATTCCGAGTAGTCCGACAAAGGCGACGAATGGCCCCGCAACGTAGCTGCCGCCAAGTGCACTCGCGGTGCTTCCACCCTGGTTGATGAGCAGCGCCGCCGTTACGCCGAGTGCGGCAAGCGCAACGGCTACGGGCGCGTGATTCCGATTCGGTGTGATCATGTCGCTGACGAGTACGGCGATGGCTCCAACCACTACGGTGATCAGTGGCGCCAGGGTCAGAAGATCGTTGTTCATTGTCCGACCACACTAATAGCCGACATCAAGAATGTTTCGACGCTCTTCGCGAATGAGCTAGTGAGGAGTGTTGGCATTACACCGAACGCCACGATCAGCGCCGCGAGTGGCGCAAGAGTGAGAATTTCCGTTGGGGTGACATCGGTCAAGTGCGAGCCGAGCCCCTTCAGGAACGGCGAGAGTGGTCCAGTGAAGACGCGCTGGTACAGGTAGAGCAGATAGACGGCGGCGAGGATCATCACAAACGTCGAGGCGCCAGCAACCATCGGGTTAGCGATGAAAGCGCCGAGCAGTACCAGGAATTCGCCGGCAAATCCGGAGAGGCCTGGCAGGCCGACAGAGGCGAAGAGGAAGAAGCCGAAGAGCGCTGCATAGACGGGTGTGCGCACCGCCCAGCCGCCCATCTTGGCAATCTCGCGATCATGCGTGCGCTCGTAGCCGATACCAACGAGCAAGAAGAGTCCGCTCGTGATGAGCCCGTGGTTGAGCATCTGCAGGATTGCGCCGTCAACACCCTGTTGATTAAAGGTGAAGATGCCGAGCGTGACGAAGCCCATGTGGCTCACCGAGCTGTACGCGATGAGCTTCTTCAGGTCGGTTTGCACGATCGCCACGAGCGCGCCGTAAATGATGGCGATCACGGAGAGAACGATCATGAGCGGCGCAAAGAGGTGTGCGCCATCGGGGAAGAGTGGGATCGCGAAGCGAATGAAGCCGTAG
>RGBZ01000094.1 GCA_009919365.1 bacterium | reverse complement strand
CCTGGATAGCGTTCGAAGTAGCCGGCGATGAAGGCCTTCGCCGCATCGCGGGAGATGCCCGCGCGAGTGGCCAAGCCGAAGTCGCCCATGCCGTAGGCGATGCCAAAGTTCACCATCTTCGCCATGGCGCGCTCATCATCGTTTACGTCGGCGGCGGGCTTATCGAGCACGCGCGCTGCGGTCGCACGGTGAATATCCTCGCCAGCCGCAAAGGCGGCGATCAGATGCTCGTCGCGGGTGACGTGCGCCAAAATGCGCAGCTCGATCTGGCTATAGTCCGCCGCCACCAGGGTGTTCCCCTTCTCGGCGATGAAGGTGTTGCGGATCTTGCGGCCGAGGGCGGTGCGGATCGGAATGTTCTGCAGGTTTGGATCGGTGGAGCTGAGGCGCCCCGTTGCCGCCACCGCTTGCTGGAAGGTCGTGTGCACCCGGCCGTCACCCTCCACGAGTTTCGGCAGCGCCTCCACATACGTGCTCTGCAGCTTCGAGACGGTGCGCCACTCCATGGCGATCCCAACAATTAGATGCTCCCCTTGGATCTCCTCGAGCACACTTGCGTCGGTCGACCAGGCGCCAGTCTTCGTCTTCTTCCCCTTTGGCAGATTCAGCTCCACAAAGAGAAGCTCGCCGAGCTGTTTCGGCGAGCCGAGCGCTACCTCGTGGCCAACCACCCGAGCCGCCTCGCGCTCAAGTCGGGTGATCTCTGCACCAAATGCCGTGCCAAGTTCAGCCAGCGCCGCTTGATCCACGGCAACGCCAGCAATCTCCATACGCGCCAGCACTTCAACGAGTGGCAGCTCGATCTCGCGATAGAGGCGAAGCGTGCCGGCCTCACGCAACTCTTCCGCGAGGGGGCCGCGCGATGCACGCGTCACGAGTGCCGCCAGGACCGCCTCCTGTAGCGGCTCCAGCCGATCAGGAAGATCGGCGCCGAGTCTCGCGGAGGCAACCTCCACCAGCCCTGGATTGCGCATGGTGACGTTTGCAATCCAGGTGCCGAGCGCAACGTCGTCAATCAGACGTGGCGAAGACTCAGGGCGAACGCTCACCATGGCACCAATCAGCCCCTTAATGGCGAGGCCGGCGATCTCGCGCTTTGAGTTGGCAAGCGATTCAAGAAGGGCGTGCACCACGGCGCCATCATCCGCGGCAAGGATGGTCCCCGCGTCATCAACAATCGCGATCGCCAGTTCAGCCTCAGGGCCGCGCCGATCTGCACCGACACCGCCAATGGCAAGGTGCCCGTCGGCCGAAAGTCCTCGAAACGCATCACGCGCCTCATCAGCCGCACGCAGGACGCGAATCCCCGCCGCAGCGAGCTCGCCGCGCTTGACCTGTTCAATCTTGGTGTGCGCGTCTGACTCGTCTGTGGTGCTGCTCTCAACGTGTGTCGATCGGCCGGCGGCGGCATTCCCCGCCGTCACCGCATCAAAGTTGAATCCGAGCTGGAGATCACTCGCGCGGCCCGCCTTCGGCGCAGCCGTGACGACCCGTGCAGAGGAACCGCGCAGGGCAGCCCCTGCCGCTGCTGCGCTCACTGCAGCGTTCGCGGCAACGCGATCCTCACCAGCAAGTGGCGGGAGACGCTGCGCAAGTGCGCGGAACTCGAGGTCGTGGAAGAGGGCGAGGGCCGCATCGCGGTCGTACACGCCAATCTCGCCCCCCGTGGCCGGAAGCGCCAGTGGTGCATCGCGATCGATGGTCATCAGCCCCTGGCCGGCGAACGCCGCATCGCGGTTCGCAGCGAGCGCCTCGCGGATACGCACAGGCTCAACCTCATCGAGACGCGCGTAGAGCTGCTCGAGCGAGCCGAAGCTTGCAATCAACTTGGAGGCGGTCTTCTCGCCGACACCGGGAACGCCAGGAATGTTGTCGGAACTGTCGCCCTTCAACGATTTGAAGTCCACCATCTGCTCTGGGGTGAGGCCGTACCGCGCGAAAACCCGTTCTGGATCGTATTCAACGATCGCATCAGCGCCACCCTTGGCGGTGTGCATCAGGTGTACCTTCTTGGTGACGAGCTGCAACATGTCGAGGTCGCCGGACACAATGTGCACCTCCCAACCGTCGCGCTCCGCCGCGGTCGCGATCGTGCCGATCACGTCATCCGCCTCGTAGCCGGTTGCCTCGAGGAGCGGCAGGCCGAGCGCAGCAACGAGATCCCGGACGATCGGCACCTGGGAGCGAAGCTCGTCGGGCATAGAGGGCCGCTGCGCCTTATACGCGGGGAATCGCTCATGCCGATAGGTGGTGCCTGGGGCATCAAAGGCCACGATCGCGCGCTCGGGATCGACGTCAGCCATGGTGCGCAGCAGGATGCTGGTGAAGCCGTACGCCGCATTCGTCAGCTGGCCGCGGCTATTCGTCAGCGGCGGCAGCGCATGAAAGGCGCGGTAGATCAGCCCATACGCATCAACGAGAAGGAGTCGGCGCTTGGTTGGCATACCGCGAGGGTAGCGCAGGAGTGCAGAGCCCTTCGGCTAGGCGCGACGCCTCCGCACGGTCACGAACACCACCGCAAGGCTCCCTGTCAGCAGAAGCAGTGCGGCACCAGAAGCGATGGTGGCAACATCAGGGGATCCCGACTCTACGAGCACACTGGCCGTTCCGTCCGCTTTCACTTCCATCGAGGCGCCAGGGGCCAGACTGGAGGCGAGCGGTTCAGCTCCGGCCTCCATTCGCGCTGCGCTCTCGGCGCCGCCCGCGAACTGACCGGCAACTCCCCCAAGAAGGAGCGCTGCGGAGAGTGCGGCGCCCGCGAGTGCACCACGCGGCGCGGCGCTCACCCAACCAAAGACGACTGATCGCCAGCCGCTTGCAGCGCGCTGGGCCCGAGCCTCGGCGATCCGTGCAATCTCGTTGCGCACGATCGGATCAGCAAATGGGTCGCGGGCGCGACGGGGCTCACTGGCACGATAGGCGCTCAGCGGATCGTGCTCAGGGGAGCCGGCGGCGTTACTCATCTCGCTCTCCCAACGATTTCGAGGGGCTGGCGGTTCCCGGCCTCAGATCGGCGAGGAGGCGGCGCAGCTCTTCGCGCCCCCGGCTGATGCGGCTCTTGATGGTTCCCACCGAGACCCCTGTCAGCTCGGCGATCTCTGCATAGTCGTAGCCATCCACGTCGTAGAGGAGGATTGCCCGCCGTCGCTCCTCAGGGATCGTCGCGAGGGCGGTCGCCAGGGTGGCAGCGAGCTCGCTCACCTCAGCGCGCTGCGCGGGATCGGAGGCCGCCCCCGCCTGTGGCTCCGCCGCTATGCGTTCGCGGTGCGCGCCCTCCCCCGTCTCCTCGTGCGTTTCACTGGCGAACGGGAGTGTCGGGTGCCGGCGCTCACGGCGCATCAGGTCTCGTGCGGCGTTCTCCACGATCCGCACGAACCACCCGCGTAGGTTGGTCGGCGCGACCCGGTCGAGGGAGCGGTACGCCGAGAGGAGCCCCGCCTGCAGGGCGTCGTCAGCACTCGCCTCGCTCCCCGTGATGCGCAGCGCCATCCGCCAGGCAAGGTCGAGGTCCGGGGTGAAGAGGTCGCGGAAGGCGTCTTCGGAGCCCGCGCGTGCGGCGGCGAGCAGCGCCGTACGCTCCGCCCCCTCGCCTCCGCCCGGTCTGCTGCTGCGTGCCATGTGCCTAGTGTGCCGCGCCGCTAGGATCTACGGGTGCCGAAGTGGCGAAATGGCAGACGCAACCGACTCAAAATCGGTCGACTGAAAGGTCATGTGGGTTC
>RGBZ01000093.1 GCA_009919365.1 bacterium | reverse complement strand
CCTCTCAATGTGGACGAACACGTTCGCCGACACTGCAGCAATCTGCAAGAACGGGAAGCCTCGCAGCCGTACGGCTGCAGGGTTCTTCAATGCAACACGAACATACGCCGCCGGCTCTTCGTGGTGGAGTCAAACGTCTGGGGGAACAAAAGTCATCGTGCTCGGTCACGTGAATCCGTTTACCGCGCAAACGGTAAAACTCCTTGGAGCGGTCATCACGAACTACGCCGATCGTGGCTTCCAGTTCGTAACCATCCCTGAATTAGAGACGGGCACACCGAACCGAATTGATTGGACGGCAGCGGCAGCGGCAGTCAATGCACCAGCAAAGAGGGCTCGCGACCCACGTGTTACAACAAGCCTACCGACACCAATTGATCCACTGAACACCACCTACACCTTCGCCCAAGCGAACGGCATCACCTGCCGCTAGTCGGTTCCACCGCTGACAGACATCTTCAACATGAGAAGTCTTGAAGAATCCCTACGATCCGAGCAGTGCCGACGCATTCTTGTGGCGCTCGAAACGGGGACTAAATCAACGACGGAGCTAGTGGCGCTCACGAAGCTCACCGAAGGCTCGGTGATGAAGCACGCTAACGTCTTGATCGTAGCCGGCCGCATTCGACGAATTGGTGGGGGCAAGTTCTCGATCAAGCGCTAAACGTTGAATCGGAACTCCACAACGTCACCATCGCGCATGACGTACTCCTTGCCCTCCATGCGCACCTTGCCGGCCGCCTTGGCGGCGTTCATGTTGCCGTTGGCAACAAGGTCGTCGAACGAGACGATCTCGGCCTTGATGAAGCCGCGCTGGAAGTCGGTGTGAATGACGCCGGCCGCCTGCGGGGCGGTCCAGCCCTGGCGAATGGTCCAGGCGCGCGCCTCCTTTGGACCAGCGGTCAGGTACGTCTGGAGGCCAAGGTTCTTAAAGCCGATGCGCGCCAACTGATCGAGGCCCGACTCGGTCTGACCCATGGAGGCGAGAAGCTCCGCAGCTTCGGCAGGGGCAAGATCCACGAGTTCGGATTCGACCTTCGCGTCGAGAAACACCGCCTCGGCCGGCGCAACGAGCGCAGCGAGTTCAGCGCGGCGCGCGGCGCTCACAAGAATTGCTTCGTCGACGTTGAACACGTAGATGATCGGCTTCGCGGTGAGGAGGCCGAGCTCCTTGAGTAACGTCAGGTCGATCTTGGTTGAGGAGAGTGGCTCGCCGCGGTTGAGGGCGGCGATAGCGGCGTCGACGATGTCGAGCACCTCGGCGTCGAGCTTCTTCCCCTTCACCTCCTTCTCGTAGCGGGAGCGTGACTTCTCGAGGGTTTCGAGGTCGGCAAAGATCAGCTCGGTGTTGATGGTGCCGATATCGCTCTTGGCGTCGACCTTGCCGTCAACGTGAATGATGTCTTCGTCGGCGAAGGCACGCACCACCTGGGCGATGGCGTCGGCCTCGCGGATGTGCGAGAGGAACTTGTTGCCGAGCCCCTCACCCGTTGATGCGCCACGAACGATGCCGGCAATGTCCACAAATGAGACCGGGGCGGGAAGGATCTTCTCGGAGCTGAAGATCTCGGCGAGCTTGGTCAAGCGTGGATCGGGCAGGTTCACCACTCCGACGTTCGGCTCAATCGTGGCGAACGGGTAGTTCGCGGCCAATACGTTGTTCTTGGTAAGGGCGTTGAAGAGCGTCGACTTACCGACGTTCGGGAGCCCAACAATGCCAATCGTGAGTGCCATGCGACGCAGTATAGGGGCGACCTTCTGAGGGGGTAGGATGCGAAGATGAGCACGCATCGCATTAAACCTGGCAAAGCACCAAAGCTCCACAAGATCGACACCAGTGCGACCCCAGACTGGTCAAAGGGTCGCGAGGCGGGCGAGGCGCGAGCGCTCGAACTCAACAAAGAACTTGAAGCGCTGCAGGAGTTGCTCTACGCCGAAAACAAGCACCGTGTGCTGGTGGTGCTGCAGGCGATGGACACCGGCGGCAAAGATGGCGTGATCCGCCAAGTGTTCGAGGGGGTGAACCCAATCGGTGTCCGCGTCGCAAGCTTCAAGCAGCCAAGCACACTCGAGCTGTCACACAACTACCTGTGGCGCTACTTCCAGCAGCTACCAAAGCGTGGTGAGATCGTGATCTTCAATCGCTCGCAGTACGAGAGTGTGCTGGTTGAGCGCGTGCATGAGATTGTGCCGAAGAAGACATGGAGGCGCCGCTACAAGCACATCGCCGAGATGGAGCAGGCGATCGCCGATGAGGGGACGACGATCATCAAGTTCTTCTTACACATCTCAAAAGCTGAGCAGAAGCTGCGACTACAAGCGCGCCTTGATGACAAATCGAAGCTCTGGAAGTTTGCGGTGGGCGATATCGCCGAGCGCGAACGCTGGAGCGACTACATGGAGGCGTACGAAGAGGCGATTGAGCGCACCAGTACAGACGACGCCCCGTGGTACGTGATCCCGGCCGATAAGAAGTGGTATCGCGACCTTGTGATCTCGCAGATCATCGTCGACACACTGAAGGGCTTGAACATGGCGTATCCAAAGCCGGCAAGCGGGCTCGACGCGATCGTTATCCCCGACTAGCTACTTCGGTTCAAGCACTAGCGAGACGCTGTTGATGCACCAACGCTGATCTGTGGGCACGTCGTACCCTTCGCCTTCGAAGACGTGGCCCATGTGTGAGCCGCACTTGGCGCAGCGCACCTCAGTTCGAATGCGCGGGGCGAGTGAGCGGTCTTCAATCAGTTCGACAGCGTCATCAGAGGTTGGCTTGTAGAACGACGGCCAGCCGCAGCCGGAGTGAAACTTGTTCTCACTGCGAAAGAGTTCGTTGCCGCACGCCTTGCACCTGTAGACGCCAACCGTCTCGGTATCGGTGTACTCGCCAACGAATGGGGCTTCGGTCTCTGCGCGGCGCAGGACCTCAAACGAGAGTTGGTCGAGGCGGGCACGAAGCTCCTCTTCATTGATCTCAATCGGGTAGACGCCGCTGACCTTGATCTCGGACCATGCGTCCGATGGGAACGCTACGCCGGTCTGGCTGTGGCAGTCGTAGCCCTTCGGGTTCTTCTCGAGGTAGCGCTGGTGGTACTCCTCCGCCTTCCAGAAGGTCATGCCGTCGGCGGAGAGGATCTCGCTGACGATCGGGCCGTGCCCCGCGGCGGCAAGGGCGGCCTCGTAGAGCTTCACGCCGGATTCGATTGCCTCGCGCTGGTTGTCGTTCGTGTAGTACACCGCGCTGCGGTACTGGGAGCCAACATCGCCCCCTTGGCGATTGAGCGAGGTTGGGTCGTGCATCGTGAAGAACTCCTCCAGGAGGCGGCGATAGGTGATCTTCTGATTGTCGAAGACGACCTTCACCATCTCGGCGTGGCCAGTGCTGCCTGTGCAGACCTGCTCGTAGGTTGGGGACTCGGCGTGGCCGCCCATGTACCCCACGGCGGTCTCGGTAACGCCCGGCATCTGCCAGAAGCGGCGATCCGCACCCCAGAAGCAACCGGTGGCGAAGTAGGCAGTTTCAGTCATGGGGGTAGTGTGCCACGACCGAAACTAGTAGCGCAGTCCCTCGAGGCTAATGATGCTGGTGTTCCAACCCGTGCCGCACTGGCCCGTCCAGGTGTATTCGAAGGCGGTTCGATCGCCTGACCCAACCCCAACAAGATGCAGATTGCCGTCGTCCCCGTGCGCGTAGTCAATCAAGTAGCTGGATCCCTTCTGGTACACGCTGGAGCAGATCCGCGAATAGATCGTCTCGCCATGCGTAAAGTTCCACACTTCGG
>RGBZ01000092.1 GCA_009919365.1 bacterium | reverse complement strand
ATGCGATGCGCCGAGACGTTCATCACGTCGTCGACGCGCCCCAGGAGCCAGTAGTAGCCCTCCGGATCGCGACGTGCCCCATCCCCCGCAAAGTACGAACCGGGGAATCGGCTCCAGTAGGTCTCTTTGAAACGCTCGGGGTCGCCCCAGATGCCACGCAGCATCGATGGCCACGGCTTGGTGAGGGTGAGGTAGCCGCCCGAGCCGAGCGGAACACTCTCCCCGGAGTCATCGACAACATCTGCCGAGATGCCAGGGAGCGGGAAGGTCGCGGAGCCAGGCTTGGTGGTAGTGACGCCAGGGAGCGGACTGATCAGAATCGATCCCGTCTCGGTCTGCCACCAGGTGTCAACGATCGGGGTGCGGTTCCCCCCGATCAGCTCGCGATACCAGAGCCACGCCTCAGGATTGATCGGCTCGCCCACGGAGCCGAGGAGTCGCAGGGACGAGAGGTCGTGCCCCTTCGGATGCTCGTCACCCTGGCGCATGAAGGCGCGGATCGCCGTTGGCGCGCAGTACAAGATTGTGACCTTCAACTCTTCGACGATGGACCACCAGCGATCCCACGCCGGGGTGTCGGGGGTTCCCTCGTACATCACCTGTGTCGCGCCGTTGCTGAGCGGACCATAAACAATGTAGCTGTGTCCGGTCACCCAGCCAACGTCGGCGGCGCACCAGTAGACGTCGTCGGGCTTGATATCAAAGACGGCGCGGTGCGTGAAGGTTGCGCCGAGGAGGTAGCCGGCGCTGGTGTGCATGATCCCCTTCGGCTTCGCCGTGGTGCCGCTGGTGTAGAGCAGGTAGAGCAACTGTTCGGCTGGCATCGGGTCGGCCGGGCACTCAGCTGGCTGACCTGGCACGAACTCGTGCCACCAGTGGTCACGGCCCGCCTGCATCGCGGTAGTGCCAGCGGTGCCTGCCTGACGACGCTGATAGACGAGCACACCGGTGATGGATGGGGTGTTCTTGAGTGCCTCGTCGGCGATCGGCTTGAGTTCGAAGAAGTTCCCCTTGCGGTAGCCGCCGTCGGCGGTGATCAGCACCTTCGCGGTCGCGTCATTGATCCGATCGGCGAGCGCATTCGCGGGGAAGCCGCTGAAGACCACGCTGTGCGCGGCACCGAGACGGGCGCAGGCGAGCATGGCGATCGCCACCTCGGGGACCATCGGCATGTAGATGGCGACGCGGTCGCCCTTCGTCACGCCGAGCGCCTTCAGCGCATTGGCCGTCTTCTGAACTTCGCGCAGAAGGTCGTTGTAGGTAACGGTGCGACGGTCGCCTGGCTCGCCGATCCAGTGGAAGGCCACCCTCTCGCCCCGGCCAGCCGCAACGTGCCGATCGACGCAGTTCTCTGAAACGTTGAGTTCGCCATCATCAAACCACTTCGCAAATGGCAGCTCCCACTCCAGCGTTTTCGTGAAAGGTTTCCGCCACGTCAGCAGCTCCCGTGCTTGGTCGGCCCAGAAGGCGACAGGGTCGGCTGCAGCACGTTCATACAGATCGGCGCGGGCGTTTGCCGCTGCGGCGGTTGCCGCATCGGGCGGGAACGAGAGCCCCTCCGCCTGAAAGGTTTCGATCCCGTGCTGCTCTGGTGCGTCGCCCACTAGCCGGCAGCCTCCTCGTCGTCTTCCACCTCGTGCTCCTGCTCTTCCGCATCGTCGTCCTTGAGGTGCGGCACGATGCCCGCGCGACGTTGGCTGCCGCTCCAGCCCAGCTTGGTGCTGATCTGCTGAGCGGCGTCCCGCGCTGCGGTCACGAGGGTGGGCAGAGTTCCGGGAGTGACTCGCGTGGCGGCTCCCCATACCACGACAGTAGCGATGACGGTGCCGCGCGCATCCCAGATCGGCACAGCGGCGGCGGTGATTCGGTCGTCCCATTCGCCAATGGCTACCGCGTAGCCGCGGCGGCGAATGGTCGCAAGCTCTTCAAGGAGTGCGCGCGCGTCAGTAATCGTTCGCGGCGTATAGCGAACCAAACCGCGTCGAGCGATCGCGAGGACAGTGCGCTCTGGCAGTGATGCCAGCAGCACCTTGCCTGAGGCGATGGCGTGCATGGCGATCGGCCGACCGGTGATGTCTGGCATCGGCGTAAGGTTCGGCCCGTCAATTTGGCAGATCGCTACCGATGCGGCGACGCCGTCAAAGACTTCGAGGCTAACCGTCTCATGGGTGATCTTGGCGAGTGCCTCCATCTCTGGGAGGGCGATCGCGCGCAGGTCGAGGGTGCGCTCGGCGGATTGCGCCAGGCGAATGATGCCGACGCCGAGACGGAAGTGTCCGCTCTCGCGATCCTGCTCTACAAGGCCGCGGCGCTCGAGGGTGGAGAGGAGGCGGCTCACCGTTGACTTGTGTAGGTCGAGGGAGTGCGAGAGGTCGGTGACCGAGGCGGAACCGTCGGCGTCTGCGAGGCAGACCAGGAGCGCGGCGGCACGATCAACGGAGCGAACGGCGGCGTCATCGGCGCCATGCGCTCCAGCGCCACTGGCGTGGTCGAGGCCCTCTTCGGAGCCCTGGGCGGCGCGACTGCGTGCCTGTTCACTACTCATCGGATGGTGCTCCTCCCTTGGGGGCGGATGATCCGCCCGCTGGGCGCTCTCGTCAATGGCAGGCCCGATTCGTGCTCAGCGCGCGGCGCGCGGCACCTCTACGATGGTGTCCACAGGGGGCGCTGCCCCCGCGGCGAGTACCAAGGGGGGTCCATGGCGCAGGGGGGTCGAACGGCGATCATCGTGGGGAGCGGCTTCGGCGGCCTCTCCACGGCCATCCGCCTCCTCTCCGACGGCTGGCAGGTCACCATCCTGGAGGCCCGCCCCGAGATCGGTGGCCGCGCCTCACGGATCCGAGAGGGTGGCTACACCTTCGACACTGGCCCATCGCTCATCACCATGCCGTGGCTCTTCGAAGAGGTCTACGCCGCCGCGGGCGAGAAGATGTCGGACCACGTCACGCTGCGCCAACTGCAGCCGGGCTACCGCATCTTCTGGACAGGTGAAGATCGCCACTTTGACTTCGGTAGCGACCGCGAGCAGCTGCTCGCCGAGATGCGCAAGTTCTCCAATGATGATGCCAATCAGCTCGACGCGTTCTTGGCCGCGTCAGGTGCGATCCACCGCGAAGGGATCCTCGTCTCTGGTCGCCAGAACTTCTTGAACCTGAAGGACTTCGTTAAGCTCCTGCCCACCATGGCGCGCCTCGACGCGATCCGCTTCCTGGAAGGGTGGGTTGGCAAGTTCTTCAAGGAGCCGCATGTGCAGCAGGCGTTCAGCTTCCACTCGCTCTTCATCGGAGGTGATCCGTCGCGCGTGCCCGCCATCTATTCGGCGCTCGCCTACCTGCAGATCGCTGATGGCATCTGGTACACCGAGGGTGGTGTCTACAGCATCATTGAGTCGTTCGGCAAAATCATCGCCAAGATGGGCGGCACAATCCACACCAACAGCAAGGTGGACCAGATCCTGCACCGCAACGGTCGTGCGACTGGCGTGCGCACCGCAAATGGCGTGGTGCACAACGCCGACCTTGTGATCTACAACGGCGATGTGACCGCGCGCAACGCACTCCTCCCCGACGCCCCTGATGCCTTCCCTTGGCGCTTCCGCCCGCTACGCACCACCATGTCAGCGCACATGATGTACCTGGGCACCAACAAGAAGTTCGAGAAGCTCCTGCATCACACCCTCGTGGTCGGTGACGATTATCACGGCTTCATCAAAGACGTGACCCGCGATCGGCGAATGCCGCGCAGCAACGCCGTCTACATTCATGCACCATCGCGCACTGAACCTGAGATGGC
>RGBZ01000091.1 GCA_009919365.1 bacterium | reverse complement strand
ATGCGCTCGCCAATGCCCGACGAGGCTCCGGTAACGAGGGCGATTGGTCGTGCCATTGGGGGAGTATGCTCCTATCATGGAACTACTGCTTGACATCGTTCTACGTACGGTCGCGGTGTACGTGTTCCTACTCGTGGGGCTACGCCTGTTGGGCCGCGGTGAGGCGGCGCAGTTGCGCACCATTGACCTTGTATTGCTGCTGGTGCTGGCGAATTCGTTGCAAAATGCCATGGTTGGCGCTGACACGAGCTTGCTGGGCGGCATCGTCGCCGCGGCAACCCTACTTATCCTTGCCCGCACTCTCCACATCGTTGAGATGCGCTTCCCCCGGCTGCGTCGAGGTATTGAGGGCGAGCCGATCCTGTTGGCGCGCAACGGACGCGCGCTTCGCCGGGGCCTCGCCCTAGCGAACATGACGACCGGTGACCTTGCCCTCGCTGCGCGGCGCGTGGGCATCGGAGAGATTACCCAGATCAAGTTGGCAATCCTTGAAGCAGATGGTGAGGTCAGCGTGATCGGTGGGAAGGCGCCAAAAACGCCAACGCGGCGTACAAGTCGAACCCGCACCGCGAAGCGCGCGCGCAACTAAGGGGAAGACCTAGTTTGGTAGGGGGGCCTGGACTCGAACCAGGAACCGCCGAGATATAAGCTCGGTGCTCTAACCTTTGAGCTACCCCCCCTTGGAGGATGTCTGCCCGCAGTATGCGCTCTCCAGGGCGAGTCGCGCTACCTGACCACCAGTGTCATCTCAATTGCCTCCCGCTCCTCACCGAGCGTGCACACCACCGTGATGACGGAGGTCGCCGCCTTCGCGCCGGCCTTCCACGTGACCGTAGCGGTGCCACTGTCGGGAAGCTCTATCGCGGCAGGTGCGTCGCCGGTGCGTGCGGCAAGCGGCACGCCCACCTCGCATGTCGATCCGTACGCGGCACGTATTTCAAGGTTGACGGCACCGCCGCGTTTCACGACTGGGAGCGCTGTGACCGAGAGCACGATCGGCGCGGAGGTATCCGCCGTCGGCGAGGCAAGAGTAGGCGACGCGCTGGGGGTTGACTCCGCAGTTGGATCCGCCGATTGGCGCCAACTGCCGTTGCTCGGCGAGCACTGATTCACGACGAAGCCAAGCAGGAAGAGGAGAACGAGGATCGTGCCGCAGCCGATCCCGCCGCCCTGTGCTGGGGTGCTCGAGCCTGCGCCACCGCCACCAGACGTCTCGGTGTAGGAGACGCCTGTTCCTGGGGCGCCAATGGTGCCGCGAACCCCACGACGACCAACGGTGACGCGGGCGCCGCGAACGCCACCGGAGAGCGACAACCCACTCTTGCCGAGGTTGACCCTAATCCCTGGTGCGATACGAATGCGGCGGAAGAGGCGGAATCCCATGGGTGCATCCTGACACGCGGTTGAGTTGAATGTGAGGAAGCGTTCGCTACTGCGAGAGCGCGAGTCCGAAGGCGCAGCATGCGAGACCAAGCGCACTGATCTCCCAGCCTCGCCGACGGGTCTGCGCCGTTGAACTCCAGCCCAGCGCGAGACCCATGACTAGAAGTGTCGCGCCTATCAGTTGCGATGGCAGGGGCGCCGCCCCGCTCCCACCAACGATCACCCACGCGACAAGATGCAGCGCCGCAGCTGCAATGCGCGCTGATCGCTCGCCGATGCGCACCACAACGCCTCGGGTGCCGGCCGCGACGTCAAGGCTGAAATCTGCGACCGCATTTTGTAGCGCCAAGGCGCTGCCTCCTGGAATTGCCGCAACACTCAACAGTAGAATGTGCAGAGGTGGTTCATGACCTGCGGCGCTCCATGCAAAGAGTGGAATCAGTCCAACGCCGCACGCGAACGGCAAGAACGAGGCCCAGGTTCGCTTGATGCCCACGTCATAGAGGTACCCCAGCGTTGCTCCGAGCGCCGCAATCTGCAGGCTCAGCGCCCCCAGCATGCTCGCAGCGCCGAGACCAATTGCCGCACCGGTTGCGATCACCGTTCGGGCAGTTCGTTCGCTCACCTCACCTGTGGCCAGTGGCTTCTCCACTCGCCCGAGATCAGTGCGGCGATCGAGCAGATCGTTGAGTGCGCCAATGGAGGCGTGTATGCCGAGCATCGTGATCGCTGCCAGCAGCGCTTGGTCAGATCTCCCACCGGCTGTAGCGGCGAGGCCCGCTGCAACCGCGGCATTCAGGGCCGTCGGAAGCGGGTGCACGAGTCGTATCAACGCGGGGAGGCTGCTCATGCTGCGAGCCTACCCCGAGAGGAGTAGGATTGCGCCCATGGCTGGTACCCCTGCAATCGTCGTCTCGGATCTGGTCAAGCGCTACAAGGGCGCTGACCGTAACGCCGTAGATGGCGTCTCCTTCTCTGTTGAGCAGGGCTCACTCTTCGCCCTCCTCGGACCAAACGGCGCCGGAAAGACCACCACGATCAGCATCCTGACCACCACGCTCGCCGCTACTTCGGGGAGCGTGCAGATCGCTGGCGCCGACCTGGCCCACGACCAGTCGGAGGTACGCCGCCGCGTCGGCATCATCTTCCAGAAGCCGTCGCTCGATCGCGCTCTCACCGGCGAGGAAAACTGCCGCTTCCACGCCGCGCTCTACGGCGCCTATGCCTATCGCCCATCGTTCAGCCTCATGCCGCAGGAGTACCGCGAGCGCATCGTTGAGCTCGGCGCCCTAGTTGGCCTCGACCGCGATGATCTCTTCAAGAAGATCTCCAAGTACTCCGGTGGCATGCGCCGCAAGCTCGAGATTGCACGATCGCTCCTACACAAGCCACAGGTGCTCTTCCTCGACGAGCCGACTGTCGGTCTCGACCCAGAGTCACGTCGCTCGGTGGCCGGCTACCTTGACGCGATTCGTCGCAGCGAAGGCACCACGATGGTGCTCACCACGCACTACCTCGACGAGGTGGAGATTGCCGACCAGGTCTGCATCATCGACCGCGGCAAGATCGTCGCGAACGGCACGCCTGCCGAACTGCGCGTTGGCACTGGCGTGACTCGCGTTGAACTGGAAGCTGCGGACCGTGTGGCGCTTGGGGCAGAGATTGAGCGACTCGGTCACACGCCACAGGTCATCTCCGCCGGCTTCGCCGTTGAGGTGAAGGGGGCTGAGGTAGCTCACGCACTCCTTCGCGACCTGAAGGCGCCACTCACCCGATTTGAGGTGCGTAGCCCAAGCCTTGAAGATGCCTACCTGAAGATCGTTGCCGCAACCGCCGATGATCGCGAAGAGTCGCCTCTGGATGACGCACCGCGACGGGGGTTCCGCCGATGAGCACGCCGACCACCTACTCAGCTACTGCAAGGTTCAGCCTCCGCCGAGAGGCGGCGGCTGCAGCAGCAATTGCCGCCCGCGACGTCACCAAGCTCTTGCGCGACCCGATCCGTCTCGTTGGCGGACTCGTCTTCCCCGCCCTCTTCATCGGCGTCCTTGGTGGAGCCTTCGCCTCAAACTTCCAGTCGCCGGGCATCGACCTGCTCCCCTTCATCTTTGCCGGGCAGCTGGCGCAGGGCGTCTGGCAGTCATCGGCGCTCGGGCTCGTCTCTATCCTGGAGGACCGCGAGAACGACTTCAGCCAGGAGATCTTCGTGGCACCGATCGGGCGGCGCACGATCCTCGCCGGCAAGATTCTCGGCGAGTCGCTCGTCGCCTTCCCGCAGGCCTTCACCGTGATGGCGTTCGGCATCGTGCTCGGCATCCCGCTCACCCTGGCGCAGGTCTTCGCCATCATCCCTGCCCTCATCTTGGTTGCCATCTTCGGCGCCTCGTTCGGCGCACTGATCGTCAGCCTCCTGCCAAACCAGCGCTC
>RGBZ01000010.1 GCA_009919365.1 bacterium | reverse complement strand
ACCGACGCCACGACGCAGTGGCGCACCCGCGTTGAGGAGTTGATCGCCCGCCGCGCCGACCTTGCAACGGCCGTTGAGGCGGATCGGGCAGCGCTGCGCACTTGGGAGCTGACGCGTGCGCGTGGCGACGCCACCGTTGCTGGCGCCTCTGCCCGAATCGCTCGGGCCGCAGAGGAGCGTGGTGCACTGGAGACGCGCGTTGCGAATCTTCGCGCTCAGCTCGCCGAGCAGTCTGGTCTTGCGACTGCAGCCCGAGCTGCGGCATCGCAGCGTGAAGAGAACGTCCAGGCGAAGGCGGCCCTGCAGGTAGAGATTGAGAGCGAGATCGCAACTGATGAGGAGGCGAAGCGTAGCCTCCGCGCCCGTGAGCAGCAGCTTGACGAGGCGCTTCGCCCACTCGAGCGCGATGCGCAGGCGGTTGAGTTTGAAATCGAGCGTTTCATCGAAGAGTTGAGTGGTGACCTCGCCGCCTTCGGTCGTCGCCTCTCTCAAGACGCTCGCTTGGCCGCCGGGATCCCAGTTGCACTTCGCGCGGCAGCAACCGCCGATGACGCCGAACTGCCCGCGGAGGGAGACACCGCAGCGCGTGAGGGACTTGCGCGCCAGCAAGCGGCCGCCCTTGCTGCGTACTGGGAGGGCCAGTACGCCGCTACCGCGGCAGCAACACTCGTGGCCCCTGACCCCGAGGAGCTACGTGCCCTCGAGCGACTACGCCGCAAGATCGGTCCACTCGAGGCTGGTGGCGCCAGCATCGTGATGGAGCACCAAGAGCTTCGCGCGCGACTTGAATCGCTCGAAGTTCAGACACGCGACCTTGATGGCGCAATCGAGAAGGCCGCGACGCTGATGCGAGAGCTGGATGGGCTCGTGGAGTCAACGTTCACTGAGCAGTTTGCTGCGCTGCAAACAACCTTTGCATCGAACTTCCAGCTCCTCTTCGGTGGTGGAGATGCCCAGTTGCGCCTTGCTGATGATGGCGAATCGCGCCGGCCTGGGGTGGAGATTGATGCGCGACCACCCCTCAAGCGTCGCCAGCAACTCTCCCTGCTATCGGGCGGAGAGCGCGCTCTTACCGGCGTCGCGCTCCTTCTCGGCATGTTGGCGGTTCGGCCACTCCCATTCGTAGTGCTCGACGAAGTTGATGCCGCACTCGACGAGGCGAACGTTACCCGCTTCGGTGATGCGATTCGTGAGCTCAGTGAGCGCACGCAAGTTGTTGTGATTACGCATAACCGTGGCACGGTTGAAGTGGCCGATAGCCTCTGGGGCGTGACGGTCGGCGAAGATGCAGCAAGCCGCGTCTTTGGCCTCCGACTCGATGAGGCGAAGCGCATCGCCGATCAGGCGCGCGCCGAGCGCGAGGCGGCGCGTTGAAACTCGCCTTCTGGCGAAAGAGTTCCTCCGAGGATGAGAAGCGCGTGGCTGAAGCCACCACCCCAGCCTCCAACCCGCTCGCAAAAGTGCTCCGTCGATTCACCGCGCCAGAGCCCGACTGGCGAGAGATTGAAGAGGCGCTCCTCGCGAGCGACGTTGGGCTCGTTGCCAGCACTGCACTCATCCAAGCTGCGCGCGATGGTGAAGGGGCAAGCGGGCGCTCCCGGGTCCGAGCGGCTGCACTCAACCTCTTGGGCGACGAATCATCCAACGTGCACGATGAGGCCGACGTGGTGCTGCTCATCGGGGTGAATGGGGTTGGCAAGACCACAACTGCTGCGAAACTCGCTGCACGAGCAAAAGTCGCTGGTCTCTCACCCCTCCTCGTAGCTGCAGATACCTTCCGCGCAGCGGCGATCGACCAACTCCGCGAGCTCGGTGAGCGTGAGGGGGTTGAGATGGTGGAGGGGCGCCCAGGTGGGGATCCCGCAGCCGCAATTCACGATGCGCTCACCCTGGCGGCGGCGCGTAACTTAAGCCCAGTGATCATTGACACCGCTGGTCGCATGCAGACACGGAGCGGTCTGATGGAGGAACTAGCCAAGATTCGACGCGTGGTGACAAAGGTTGCCCCTACGCGCACCGTCGAGGTGCTACTCGTGCTTGATGGCACCGCTGGTCAGAACGGTCTGGCGCAAGCGCGTGGGTTTGACGCGTCGGCGGGAATCGATGGCATCGTTCTCACGAAGCTCGATAGCGGCGCGCGCGGCGGGGTGGCACTCGCGATACGTCGTGAACTCGGCCTACCGATCCGCTGGATCGGCACGGGCGAGCGTGCCACTGATCTTGTGCCATTCGCCGCAGAGGCGTTTGTTGACGGGTTGTTAGGCGCGCCTGCGGACTCCTGATACCGGAATCTGCGCGATCGACCGAATTCTCCCGAGACGAGAGAGCGCAACGAATATGCCGACGGCAATAGAGGCGCCGCCGCCCACGAGGAGCGCAACGCCGCTCCCAGCAACGGAGCTTCCGATGAAGCCGCCAACGATGATTCCGAGGAGGCGACCAAGGATGCCAACCCCATCATTCGCGGCGTTTGCTCGCCCCTGGAAGTTGGCTGGCAGTACTCGCCCGCGAATCGCCGCCTGGTTCGCCTCCCAGACCGTTTCGAACCCATCGCTGAGTAGTTGGTGGCCAATGAGCATGGCGAACCCAAGGGCGGTTGCGCCCGGCGCGAGTGGCACAAGGACGAGTCCGAACCCCACGATCACCAGACTCACAGATATTGCACGCCCAACGCCGAGGAGCTTGGAGATGCGTTCCGTAAGCACGCCCCCGAGAAACGCAGCGATCCCGCCCGTGGCGATCACAAAGCCGATCGCCTCTGGCCCGAGTCCAATTCCATTTGTGACAAAAAGCAAATACGAGGAGCGGAAGAGCCCAAAGTAGAGGCCGATGACAAAGGTGGAGATGAGCAGTGGTCGCATGATTGCGACGGACCAGGTGGCCTTCAGGCCTCCGGAGAGTTCGCGGCGGAAGCTTGCTCTAGCCGAAGGCAACGGCAGCTTCGGTTCCGCGACGCGAAGGAATCCGATCAGCACCGCCGACGCGATGTACGTCAGAGCATCAATGCCGATCGCAGCAGGTCCACCGAACGCGCCAACGAGGAGTCCGGCAGAACCAAACCCGAAGAACTCTGCTGCACCGCGGATCCCCAAGGTTCGGGCCAAAACGGCGCGCAGTGCCGAAGAGTTGACGAGCCCAGCAACGTAGCTTCGCTCCGCGATGTCAAATGTGGTTGCACACATGCCACAAAGGGCACTGACCGCGATGAGGTGGGGGAGGGTGACCCCGTCGTAGATCGCCGCGGCGAGGGGGATCGTGCCGAGAAGCAACGCGCGCAACAGGTCGGTTGCGATGAGCACAGGTTTGCGCGGGAGTCGATCGATCCATACTCCAGCGAACTGGCTGACCAGTGCCCCGGCAATGAGATCGACTGCGGCGAGAGCGGCAGCTTCCGCCGCATTGATGCCGAGGCCGATGATGGCAAGGAGCGGGAGGGCGGCTCTGGTGATGAATGAGCCGTAGGTTGAGATGGCCTGTGCGCTAATCAACACGTTGACGTCGATGCGCACGGGTCGAGGGAGCTCCCCGATTCCGCCCTGCCCTTTCGGGGTACGTTTTTGAGTCGCCATCGCGCGAGCGTACACTCTAGGCATGTTTGACGCGCTCGGTAGCAGTCTTCGGGCTTCACTCCGCCGCCTGACGGGGAGTGGGCGAATCAGTGCCGCGGATCTTGAGGCCGGCCTCGCCGATATTCGCACCTCGCTGGTCGGTGCCGATGTTGCGATGCCCGTGGTCGCTCAGGTACTAGAGCGCATCAGGGAGCGGGCGCGCGCGAGTGAGATCGTTGGTGGGCTTGGTGCTGGTGAGCGCATGCTGGGAATCCTGCACAGTGCACTGACCGAAACGCTTGGTGGATCTGGTCGCGATCTCGACCTGCGTGAGCGACCGGCAACCATTCTCCTGCTCGGCCTGCAAGGTGCTGGCAAGACCACAACAGCGGCCAAGCTTGCCTACCGTTTAGCGAAGGATGGTCGACGCCCGTTGCTCGTCGTTGCCGACCCACGCCGACCAGCTGCAGCAGAACAGCTCGCCACGTTGGCGGCAGCCGTCAAGGTGCCAATGCACCGCGAGCCGATCGGAACACCTGTGGCAGAAATTGGAACGCGCGCAATCGCTGCGGCTCGACGCCTCGGCCTCGACGTAGTCATCATTGACAGCTCCGGACGCACCACCCTCGACGACGAGCTTCTGGAGGAGTTGCGTCACCTTCGCGATGCAACGAAGCCTCGGGAGCGCCTACTCGTCCTCGATGCGGCGACTGGTCAGTCAGCACTCGCAATCGCTAATGGATTCAAGGCGGTAGCCGAGCCGACCGGTCTGATTCTCTCCAAGCTCGATGGCGATGCGCGTGGCGGCGCCGCACTCTCGATCGCTGGCGGCGCAGGTATTCCCGTGGTCTTCGTGGGTACAGGCGAGCGCTCCGACGCGCTGGAGCGATTCCATCCCGAGCGCATCGCCAATCGCATTCTCGACATGGGCGACCTTGCAACGTTGGCGGAGCGCGTTCGCGACGCTGAGATTGGACCAGCCGCTGGGCCCGACGCTGAAGTACGTGCGAAGGCGGCAGAGGCTCGCGCGCTGCGCGGCGGTATGACGTTCGACGACCTCCTTGGCCAACTTCGCCAAATGTCGTCGCTTGGACCGATCGGTCAAGTGGTCAAGATGATCCCGGGGATGGGTGGCATGGCAGAGCAGGCCGAAGCCGCCGTCGCCAGCGGTGAACTGAAGCGCACGGAGGCGATCATCCTCTCGATGACCCCCGCCGAACGGCGTGACCCAGCTCTCTTGACCCTGCCGCGACGTCGACGCATTGCCGCAGGGGCCGGACGAGCGATCGAGGAGGTCAACAGGCTGGTCAAGCGGCTCGAGGAGATGCGCACCCTGATGCGACGCGCCGGCGGTGGCGACCCGAGCCGGTTGATGGGCGGCGGGGCCGGCCTTCCTGGCAAGCACGCGGGGGGACGGATCCCCCCGAAGGCGGCCAAGCGGGAGAAGCGTGCGAAAAAGGGCGGGAAACGGCGCTAGCCCACGGGGAGAGATGCGCCCGAGCCGCTGAGCGGCTAGGATTCACGGACTGACCCCCTGGCAACGCCAGGGCCACCAGCCGTTCCGGAAGGGGCGGCGCCTCGGAGGATGCATCAGGGATGAGTGTTCGGATCCGTTTGACCCGCGTGGGCGCATCAAAGCAGCCATCGTATCGAGTGGTTGCCACCGATCGCCGTTCGCCGCGCGATGGTCGCTCACTAGAGATTCTTGGCCACTACAACCCACGCACCGAGCCGTTGACGCTGGTGCTTGATCTCGCCAAGATTGACGCCTGGATCGCTAAGGGCGCACAGCCGTCGGATGTTGTTGGCAAGTTGATCACCAAGGCACGCGCTGGCGGAGCTGCCGCGGGCGGGAAGACGTTGGCCAAGGCTGCAACTCCTGGCTACACCAAGCCGGGCACGCGACCGGTTGTTGAAGAGCCAACCGTCGTCGTTGAGGCTGCGCCAGAGGCCGCTGCTGAGGCGTCCGCTGACTTACCAGCCGCTGAGGCAGCTCCAACTGAAGACGCACCTGTCGCCGAAGCTGCACCGGTTGCCGAAGAGGCACCAGCAGAAGCGGCACCAGCAGAAGCGGCACCAGCCGCCGAGGAGGCCTAAGTGGCAGCAGCACAGTTGGTTGAGTACGTCGCGAAGTCGCTTGCCGATAATCCAGACGGCGTAAGCGTTGAAGTGGAAGAGGATGGCGACGCCATTATCTTGCGTCTTCTCGTTGACGAAGAGGACATGGGCCGGGTTATCGGCCGCAATGGCAGCATTGCCAAGGCAATGCGCAGCCTGTTGAAGGTCGTCTCAAATCGCACCGGAGAGAATTACGTCCTCGAAATTGGCTGATGCAGCGACGGATCTGCGCGTTGCGCAGGTTCGCGGCGTTCGCGGTCTTGACGGCTCCCTTCGGCTCGAAGTCCTGACGGACACTCCAGAGCAACGCTTTGTTCCTGGTGCGCGTCTCTCCGTCGAGGGTTCAGATCGCATTCTTACGCTGCTTGAGGTGACGCCGAGTTCGCCAGGTCTCTTTGTGCGCTTTGGCGAGGTGCAAAGTCGACTCGCAGGCGAACGCCTGATTGGCGCATATCTCACGATTCCTGCTGCTGAGGTGCAAATCCCACCAGACCGTGTGCTCTGGGATGAGGTGATTGGCATCACCGTGCGCGATCCACAAGGCGAAGTGATCGGAGAGATCCGCGATCTTTATCGCGCGGGTGGCGCCGAGGTGTATGTCGTCCAGACGCCTGATGGGGGAGAGATCGATCTTCCCGCCGTTGCGTCGGTGATTGTGGATTTCGCGCCCCGCGACGGCCGTATCGTCGCTGATCTCACGGGCTCAGAGCTCACAGTTCGTGCGGTGAAGGCACCGCGCCGCCGTGGCCCACAGAAGACGCCGGGCAGTGTCGCCTCGCTGCGTGCCGCGAAGGCATCCCGTCGTCCGAGGCAACGCCCTTCGAAGCCTAAAGCGGGTGACGAATGAGCGAAGCGGTTCACCCCGTGCTGAAGATCGATGTGATCTCGCTCTTCCCCGAGACGATCATGTCGGCCCTCTCGGCGAGCATTCCCGCGCGTGCTCTCCGGCAGCCACGCGTCCGTGCACTTGCAGAAGCCGCGCATCTGATCATCATCTGCGGGCGCTACGAGGGTGTTGATGACCGTGTGCGTGCCTACGTTGATCTGGAGCTGAGCCTCGGTGATTTCGTCCTCTCGGGCGGCGAGCCGGCGGCGATCGTCCTCTGCGACGCGATCTTGCGACTTGTCCCTGGCTCCATCGACGCCGCTTCGCTCTCCGAGGAGTCGTTCTCTGGGGATCTGCTGGAGTACCCCCAGTTCACCCGCCCCGCCGAGTTCCGAGGCGTGAGTGTCCCCGAGATCCTCCTCTCAGGGAATCATGCTGGGGTAGCCGCCTGGCGGCGCGAAGAGGCGGTTCGCCGCACCCAGCGCCAACGCCCCGACCTGGCCAAGCCGACGAAGGGGAGCGAAGGCTCCTAAGGGGAGGCTCCTCAGGGGAGCCCTCTGGGGGCTGTGCTATTCTCACCGCCCGCGCCGACAGGTTCTGTCGGCCACCACGGAGACTAATCATGGATCTGATCCGCACGCTGACCGACGCGGTTCGACGGATCGCATCTGGCGTTGGCGTTGAGCGAACCTTCAAGGTGCACAGCCCACGCATCGAGAAGATCGAGGTGGTCCGACACGGTGTGTCCAACCGAGCCCAGCTCTACTTCCTACGCGATCGTGTTGGCAAGCAGTCGTCGCTCCGCGAGCGCCGCGATAGCGCTACCGACATTGCCAAGAACGAAGTGAAGGCCGCCGCGCAGAAGGCGATCAAGGACGAAGCTGATGCCGTGATTGCCGCTGCCGCTGCCGCTGTTGCTGCCGAAGAGGCCGCAGCAGCCGCTACCGCCGCCGCAGTCGTCGCCGCTGAAGAGGCTGCTGCTTCCGCTGCAACTGCAGCCGAAGTTGTTGCTGAAGTACCGGCTGCTGAAGCAGTTGAAGCCGTTGCCGAAGTTGCCGAAGTTGCCGCTCCAGAAAGCGCGCCAGAGGAAGCACCAGCCGCTGAGGCATCGGAGAAGGCTCCGGAGTGAGCGACCTGCGGCCCACGAGTGGCCGCACACTGCCAACTCGCGATCTAGAACTTCAACACGGACATCCCGACCGTGCCGTCATCGGCATAGACGAAGTAGGCCTCGCCCCGCTCGCTGGTCCTGTCGTCGCGTGCGCCATCTTGATGCCAGCGGGCGAGCCAATCGTGGGCGTCCGTGATTCGAAGATGCTCACGCCCGCACGTCGTGTTGCACTCGCCCTACAGATTCGCGAGGTGGCACTTGCCATTGGCATTGGCGCGTCGTCCGCCCGAGAGGTGGAACGCTATAACCCGCGCGGCGCATCGCATCGCGCAATGGGGCGTGCCGTCGCACAGCTCTCCCGCAGAAGGGGAGCGGTGCCAGACTTTGCACTCGTTGATGGGAGCAGCGCACGAGAACTTCGCGAGCTCATCGGACCACACGCAACCGTTATCCGTGGCGATCAGTCGGTCTATGCGATCGCCTGCGCCTCAATCGTTGCGAAGGTGCTTCGCGACAAGCTCATGGCTACGCTCGCTCTGCGCTACCCAGGCTATGGCTGGGAATCAAATGTGGGCTATCCGGCCCCCGTGCATCTTGCCGCGCTTGATGCGCTCGGTGTGACGCCGCACCACCGCCGCACGTACGCCCCCGTCGCAGCGCGTCTCGGGCACCTGCCTCAGATCTAGCTCCGCTGGTACGCCGTTGGTGTGCGGCAAATCAGAAGATCCCGTGGTGGCAGGTTCTCCTGGGCATCGGGTACTCATCGGTCGCGACGCAGAGGCGCTGGCAGCCCGCTCCCTAGCGCGCAACGGCTGGGTGATCCTCTCGCGCAACCTTCGGCTAGGGCGCCTCGAGGTAGATCTGCTGGCGCGCGACCCGCACGGCGAACTCGTCGCTGTTGAGGTGCGACGCCGTACCTCTGTTGGTGCGGCCACGCCATCAGAGCTTCTTGGGTCTCGAAAGATGCGGGCTCTGCGGCGGCAGCGCGCCTACCTACCAGGTAGGTGCCGGGTCGACCTACTCCTCGTGCTCGGAGCCCCAGGGAGCGAGCGTCTGCGCCTCATCCGGGGGGTCGCCTAGGGGCTCGGCGCCCCGTGCTAGGATTCCCGAGCGTCCGAATCGGATGTCCGCCCCCGCAAGGGAGCGAATTACGCACGCGGAACCAGACGCCCCACTACGGTGGCCCTTCGGGGTCGTGAAGGCGTCCCGCGGTGGAACAACCGTGTAAGGAGAACTATGGCACCAGTAACCATGCGCGACCTTCTCGAGGTCGGAGCCCACTTTGGGCACCAGACACGCCGATGGAATCCCAAGATGGCGCCGTTCATCTACGCGCAGCGAAACGGGATCCACATCCTCGACCTTGCCAAGAGCGCGAAGCACCTGCAGATTGCCCTTGACGCCGTGCGCGACGCAAGCGCGAACGGGGAGACCATTCTCTTCGTCGGCACCAAGAAGCAGGCCCAGGCGCCAATTCAAGAAGAGGCGACCCGCGCCGGCCAGCCGTACGTGATCAAGCGCTGGCTCGGCGGCATGCTCACCAACTTCACGACGATTCGCAAGCGTCTCACCCTTATGGAGCAGCTTGAGGCGCGAGAGCAGGCTGGCGAGTTCGACATCATGTCGAAGAAAGAAGCCTCCAAGCTTGGCGACAAGCTCGAGAAGCTTCGCGGAGCGCTCGGCGGCATGCGCCGTTTGCGCAAGGCCCCGGGCATGGTGTTCATCATCGACCCAAGCCGCGAGACACTCGCTGCGATTGAGGCGAACAAGCTCGGCATCCCTGTTGTCGGCACGGCCGATACCAACGTTGATCCCGATCTGCTCAATTACCCGATCCCTGTGAACGACGACGCGATCAAGTGCATCCGCTTGATCTGCACCGCCGTCGCTGATGCGGTGATCGAGGGTGCTGCGATCCGTGCTGCACGTCTGCCAGAGCTTGAGGCGCTAGAGGCCGCAACTGCTGCCGCGGAGAACGCTGCAGATGCACCTGAGGCTTCCGATGTTCAGGACGATCTCGTTGCTGCGCTCAGCGCCACCGGCACGTTGAGCTTCTCGCCTGACGATGAGCCAGCTCCCGCCGTCGACACCACCCCAGCAGTGTAAGGAGGCCACCATGGCGATTAGCGCAGAGGCTGTACGAGATCTACGCGAGCGCACCGGCGCTGGGATGATGGATTGCAAGCGCGCACTCGAAGAGTGCGGTGGCGATGTCGAGAAGGCTGTACTGGCTCTTCGTGAGGCTGGCCTTGCCGCCGCCGCGAAGAAGGCTGGTCGCGATGCACGTGAGGGACTCGTCTCTTCGTACATCCACACGGGTGGGCGAGTCGGCGTACTGCTTGAGATCAATTGCGAAACTGACTTCGTCGCACGCAATGAGCAGTTCTCTATGTGAGTCAGGACCAGATCCCGGCAGCTGCACTTGAGGCGAAACGAGCAGCACTCCTCGAAGATGAGGCGCTGGCGAAGAAGCCAGAGGCGATTCGAGCCCAGATCGTTGAGGGTCAGTTGCGCAAGTGGTTCGAAGAGGTCTGCCTACTCGATCAGCCGTTCCGCGACGGCGACGAGAACGTTGGCCAGCTGATCACGAATGCGATTGCCACGATTGGTGAAAACATCCGAGTGCGGCGCTTCGTGCGCTACGCACTCGGCGAGGAGCTGTAGGCCCCACATGATTGGGGCGGTGGAGGCGGCATGACCGAAACCACACGCTATCAGCGAATTCTGCTGAAGCTCTCTGGGGAGGCACTCCTTGGGAAGCTCGAGTACGGCGTTGATCCTGCAGTCGTCGCGTTCGTTGCCGAACAGGTGAAGGCCGTCACTGCGCTCGGCGTGCAGGTTGGCATCGTGGTGGGCGGCGGGAACATCTTCCGAGGCATGGCCGCCGCTACCGCTACCGGCATGGATCGTGCAACTGCCGACTACATCGGCATGCTCGCCACGGCCATGAACGGCCTTGCTCTGCAGGATGCTCTTGAGCGAGCAGACGTGCCGACGCGCGTCATGACCGCAATCGACATGAATGAGGTCGCCGAGTGAAGCATCCCGATGCCAAGCGGTACCCAGCCATCACCTACGGGCGGGTGTTGGTCGATGGGCTGCGCGTCCTCGACGCCGCCGCCGTCTCGCTCTGCATGGAGAATGATCTGCCGATCGTGGTCTTTGACCTCGACGCCCATGAGAACATCCTGAAGGCGGTGCGCGGCGAGGCTGTCGGCACCCTGATCAGCAAAGGGGGTACGCGATGAGCGGCACGGCAAGTGAGCGCATGACCAAGGCGGTCGATGCCTTCAGTAAGGATCTTGGTGGTTTCCGAACCGGACGAGCGAGCGCCTCGCTTGTCGAGCGCGTCACCGTTGAGCACTACGGCGCGATCACGCCACTCAACCAGATGGCCGGCATCAGCGTTCCTGAAAACACGCTCTTGGTGATTCAGCCGTGGGACAAGACCGCAATCCCAGCGATTGAGAAGGCACTGAACAACGCCCAGCTCGGCATGACCCCTGCAGTCGATGGTGGGGTGATCCGACTCCGCGTTCCGGCAATGACCGAGGAGCGCCGTAAGGACCTCGTGAAGCAGATGGGGAAGCGCGCCGAAGAGGCTCGCGTTGAGATTCGTAATGTGCGACGCGACGAGCAAGAGGCCGTCAAGAAGGCGGAGAAGGCCAAGGAGATTGGCGAAGATGATGCCCGCCGCCAACTCGAGACGCTCCAGAAGCTGACCGATGGAAAGATTGCTGAGATCGACAAGTTGACCGCTGCGAAGGAGCGCGAGGTCCTCGAAGGGTGACCGACGCCGACATCCGGCGACCGGCTGACGCGCAGCCGCTGGTACACAGCGACCCACCCGTCGAAGGTGCGCCACGCCATGTTGCAATCATCATGGACGGGAACCGGCGCTGGGCGCGAAACCAGAACCTGGATGAGCTCGCAGGACATGTTGCTGGCACCGAAGCTCTTCGCGTCGTGCTCAAGCATGCCGTGCAGATCGGCATCCCACACCTGACGGTGTACGCCTTCAGCCGCGAAAACTGGGCTCGCAGCGACAAGGAGGTAGCCCAGCTCTTCAATCTTCTGGCGAAGGTGATTGATGACGAAACGCCCGAGCTGATTGACCAGGGAGTAGCGGTGCGCTTTCTCGGCCGGCTTGCAGAACTTCCAGAGCAGGCCCAGCAGCGTATTGCTGCCGCGTGTGCAAAGACGCTGGGTGGGACAAAGCTCCAGCTGAGCGTGGCCTTTAACTACGGCAGCCGTACCGAGATTGTCGACGCCGTCCGCTCGATTGTCGCTGCTGGGCTATCGCCAGAGAGTGTCGATGAGCGGACGATTACCAGCGCCCTCTACACGGCCGGAACGCCGGACCCCGACCTTGTGATCCGCACGGGTGGGGAGGAGCGCCTCTCGAACTTCCTGCTCTGGCAGAGCGCCTATGCAGAGATTGTGACGACCCCAACCCTCTGGCCTGATTTTGGTACCGCAGACCTTGACGCCGCGATCGGAACCTATGCCCAGCGCATTCGGCGGTTCGGGCGATGAGTAGCGGGGCGCTGGCCCAGCGGGCGATTGGCTCGCTCTTGATTCTCCCTGTTGCTGCTGTTGCGCTCGTCCCGCCAGTCGGGACACTCGCAGTCACGGTGCTCTTGATCGCCCTCGCTGCGCGCGAGGCGGCAAAGATTCTCACCAAGGTGCTTGGCGGCGCTTCGGCGCTCTGGATCACCGTCATCTTGGTCAGCCCGCTCTTCGCTGAAGCATCTCCTGCGCTGGGCGCTGCACTGACGATTACCGCACTGCTCCTCTTCGTTGGCACAGTGATTCGTCGAGCGGTGCGCGCAACAGAGAAGCGGCTGGAGCCCGAGCTGCGTCTCCTCCTCGGGACGATGGCTGCTGTGATCTGGCTCAGCCCCCTCACACTGCTCCCGCTACTCGCATCGCTCGATCCGCTTGATCGAGGCGCGCCGGCACGTTGGATCGTGTGGCTCTTGGCGATCGTCTGGACGGCAGATAGCGCCGCCTACCTGGTTGGACGAACGCTCGGTCGACGCAAGTTGGCACCGGTCCTTTCACCACGCAAAAGTCTCGAAGGATTCATCGGTGGCATTCTTGTAGCGGGCGTCGTTGGTGCTCTAATCGCTGGCCCGCTCTTTACGCTCGGTACCCCCGAAGAGGTGCGCCCCCTCTGGGGACTCGTCTGGGGACTGATCATCGCCACTGCGGCAGAGGCGGGCGATCTCCTTGAGTCGCTCTTCAAGCGTGTCGCGGGCGCTGAGAGCGCATCAAACTTGATCCCGGGACACGGTGGCGTTCTCGATCGGATCGATAGCCTGCTGCTCGCCGCTCCCGTCACACTCATCGCTGCACTCATCCTGCGAGGGTAGGGTGAGCCGGATCCGCGTCGCTCTGCTTGGTGCAAGCGGCTCGATCGGCCTACAAGCTGCTGACGTTATCGCGCAGCACGCCGAAAAGTTTGAACTTGTTGCGCTTGCCTCAGGCCGTGGTGGTGAGCAGCACAACGCGCTAGCTTCGGCTCATCCGAAGGCACGCAGCCTCATTGGCGGCAGCGCTGATGACCTTCGCTCGCTCGTTCTTGACGCGGCGCCTGATGTTGCGCTGATCGCTACGACCGGGGTTGTGGGCCTTGCCGCAACCGTTGCCGCTCTTGAGGCGAGTATTGCGGTGGCGATTGCAAACAAGGAGACGATCGTCGCGGGCGGTGAGGTGGTGATGCGTGCCGCACGGGCGGCGGCAGAGCGAAGGGGGAGCGATCTCCTCGAACGCCTCCGCCCGGTCGACTCAGAGCATTCTGCGCTCTGGCAGTGCCTTGCTGGCGAGTCAGCAGACCGAGTTCGAGCACTTTGGCTAACGGCAAGTGGTGGACCACTTCGCGAGGCGACTGCTGCCGAGATTGCCGCTGCGACCCCCGATGTAGCGCTCAAGCACCCAACCTGGAACATGGGCTCCAAGATCACCATTGACTCTGCAACCCTGGTGAACAAGGGCCTTGAGGCGATCGAGGCGCACCGACTCTTCTCCGTACCGATGTCGCAGATCAAGATCGTGGTGCATCCGCAGAGCGTGGTGCACGGCTTCGTGGAGTTTGTCGATGGCTCCACAAAGGCGCAGATGGGGAGCCCAGATATGCGCGGGCCGATCGGATATGCCCTCGGCTATCCTGTACGTATGGCTTCACCCATCCCGAACGTGGACCTCGCTGCTCAGGGATCGCTAACCTTCGCTGCGCCCGACCTTGTGCGCTTTCCCGGCCTAGCAATTGCCTTGGAGGCTGGCCAAGCTGGTGGCGCCGCCCCAGGTGCGCTCATCGCTGCCGACGGTGTCGCGGTTACCCGCTTCCTAACCGGCGAGTTCCCACTGGGCGGTATCCCGCAGCTGCTGCGCGACGCGGTGGAGCGGTTTGGGGTTCGCCCAGCACCAGGGAGCGTTGCTGAGGTGATCGCACTGCATGAAGAGGTCACGACGTTCGCGGAGCGATGGAGTGGGGCCGCCTGATGGAGATTCTGACCGGCATCGCCGGACCGGTGCTCGCATTCGTGCTCCTCGTGGTGCCGCTCATCGTGGTGCACGAGCTGGGCCACCTCATCGTTGCGCGACTCCGCGGCATCGACGTTCCGGAGTTTGGCATCGGGTTCCCCCCACGCCTCTTTACGCTGCTACGTGGTCGGCGCACGGAGCTCACCATTAATGCCCTCCCGCTCGGTGGCTTTGTGCGCATGGCGGGCAGCGAAGAGGGTGATACCGACCCTGCAGGCTGGGAGCGCGCGACCCTCACCTCAAAGGTGCTGGTGATGGTCGCGGGGGTCGCCATGAACATCGTGGTCGCCTTCCTGCTGATGTTCGTCCTCTCTGGGCCACTTGCCGAGCGTGCCAGCATCTTGCTCGCCGATGTGCAGCCAAACTCTCCAGCCGCCGCTGCCGGCCTGCTGCCAGGTGATCGCATCCTTGGCCTCGAGGGAGAAACGTTCGACCGATTCGATTCACCATTGCGGAGCCTCCCTGATCGTGCGGCGGAGAGCGTGCGCGTGACGGTGGAGACTCCTGGCCAAACGGCGCGCGAGGTTTCCATGACGCTGCGCACCGCCGCTGAGGCGGCAGGTCAGGGATACATGGGCGTGCAGATTGAATCGATTGATGGCGCGGGACCACTCTCACGTCCATTCGGCGATGCACTAGCACTCGCCGTTACGCGCACCTGGGATGCCGGAACCTCAATTCTCGGCGCGCTGGGTACCTTCATTACGTCACCGTTCAGTCCATCTGACGGTAGCGGTGGCGTTGCCGGCCCAATTGGTATCGCAGTTGGTGTGTCAGCAGCCGCCGGTCAGCTCGGTATTGTGGGCCTGTTGCATATCGCAGCGCTGCTTTCAGCGAATCTCGCCGTACTGAACCTGCTGCCGATTCCGCCTCTTGATGGTGGCCGGGTGGCTGCGCTTTTCCTGCGTCGACTACTCGGCGAGGTACGTGGCCGTCGCGTGGAACGACAGCTTGTCACCGCTGGTGCGGTGCTCATGCTCGCCCTCTTCGCGTGGATCTCCCTCGGGGACATCCTCAATCTCTTTGGAGTGGAGCGATGAGGCGCGAACTCAACGTCGTCGCGCGTCCCGCCGCAGACCGTCCTGATCAGCTCCGTCCGGTACGTCGTTCAACGCCGAGCGTCTCTGTTGGCGGTGTGATGGTTGGATCGGCTCACCCGATTGTCGTGCAATCTATGACGAACACCGACACCGCTGACGCTGCTAGCAC
>RGBZ01000090.1 GCA_009919365.1 bacterium | reverse complement strand
CGCCAGTTGCAGCCGCAACGGCGGGGGGAATGTTGTAGACGGAGATGAGGTCTTGCGCGACGCGACGAAAGAGCTCAAACGATTCGATACGGTTGACGATCGCTCCTTGGCGCTGCGTAACAGGTGTTCCGCGACGGATCGAGATTGCAATGACGTACTCTGGCGCGGTCTTTCCGACCCAACCTACGAAGGTGAAGTTGTAGTGCTCAAAGTCCCACGCACCCTTGCCGCCATCGGCATCTTTCAGCCAGATCTGTGCGGTCCCCGTCTTCCCACCATGGGCGTATCCGTCCATTCGGGTGAGCTTGGCATAGAAGGGAACGCTCGAGGTTACCTGGCCAGTCATCCGAACCATCTGGGCGGAAACATCTTGACTCGTTGCCGTGCCGCGAATCGTGATTGGAACGGTGACCCCGTCAATCGACTCGACGAGACGTGGGCGCACTAACACGCCACCATTGACAAGTGCGGAATAGGCCACAGCAAGCTGAATCAGCGTGGTGCCCACACCTTGCCCGAACGATGCGTTCGCCACGTCAATCTCTCGCCAACGCCGTTCTGACGGATCGTTCACCAGCCCTTGGCTCTCCCCGACAACGTCAATTCCAGTCTTGCCACCAAACCCGAACCGCAGCCAGGTGGCATAGAGGCGCGCCGCGGCTTCGCGCGCGTTGCTGCCGAGCGAGAGGCCGACCTTACTGAAGATGATGTTGCGGCTCCACGCAAGCGCAGCGGTGAGCGTCATGGAACCTTTTGACTTGAGGTCCGAGTTGCGGACCTTGGTCGCGCCGTTATCCAGTGTCAGTACAGCGTCGTCCTGAATGACCGTGGTCGGCTTGTAGAGACCAGATTCAAGCGCAGCAACGGCGGTAATCGCCTTCATGACCGATCCAGGCTCGTAGACGCTGGTAGTCGCTGGATTAATGAAACGGCTCGGGTCGCGCGCCGCCGTCACACCGAAGTTGTTGGCATCAAAGGCTGGCCAAGAAGCGGAAGAGATGATCGCCCCCGTGTATGGATCCATCACGATCGCGCTCACCGATTCGGCATCATCCGCAATACCGGCAGTCGTCACCTCCTGCTCAACCAGGGTTTGCAGGGTGGCGTCAATGCAGAGCTGAAGGTTTGACGGGTTGCGGCCCGCAGTGACCACGGTTGTTTCAAGTTGACCGTCCGTTCCGCGCACTGTGGTGCTCACGCGGGCTGCGCCGGCAAGCTGTTCGTTGTAGTACTCCTCGAGGCCATACTGGCCGCCCCCGTCCGCGTTGACGAATCCGAGCACGTGGCTGGCGAGGGTGGTTCCGACGCCGCCCCCTGGCTGCGGATAGAGGCGGACGCGAACCTCTTCTAGTGTCACGCCACGGACGCGATCCGCGGCGATCTCCCCTCGCACGATGTCGGTCTGCGTGTCATCAAGCGCCGGGAGGAGCACCCCCCACTTGCGGCCAGATTCAAGCACGGCACGGACTTTGGACGCGGCCGCTGGGTTCAACGCGAGCGATGAGGCCAGCGCGTCGGCCGTCGCAGCCCGATCAGCCGCCGAGATCACCGAGCCCTGGGAGAGGAGGCGGTGGCGCAACACCGTAGTGGCAAGGACTACGGCGCCGGTGCGATCGGTGATCGTTCCGCGAATGGGCTCGTTCGTGACGGTGGTGCGCAGTTGGGCGGCAGCCGCCTCAAGCAGCTGATCGCGAGCAACGACCTGCCAGTAGCCGAGGCGCGCAACGCACACGCCGGCAATGAGGATCAGAACAAGGGTGAGGAAGTTTGCGCGCCCGCGCGAGTCGGTCCGCACGGTTCGTGGATCCGGCGCCACCTAGCGAACCTCCACGACGAGTGGATCCACAAGCTGCACCACGCCGAGACCGGTCACGCGTCGGCGCACCGCTGGCTCCCGACCGAGTCGGCTCATGTCGGTCTCGCCGACCCGAATCTCCTCCATCAGGCGGGTCTGCTCGTCGACGAGAGCGGTCACCTTCGCCGTCGACGTTGCAATCTCAATGGAGAGGATGGTGAGAATGAAAAATGCCCCAAAGAGTACGGCGGTCGGCATGATCATCGAGCCGAATTTGGCGCTGAGGCCACCGTGGCGCTCAACTGCGTTCCACGAGTTGACGCCGATGCGCCCGCGCGGAGCGACCCCAGGGATGACTGCGGTACGTGGAACGGGGCTTCCAGGCGCGGGTCGTGTGCCAACCCGAATTGAGCCACTCCCCACGGCGGTGCTTGATGGGGTGAAGGCGCTGCGAATGGCTGTGCGCTGTCGTGCTGCAGCTGCGGCTCGACTGTCCGAGATCCGTGGCTGATACGGCGGCGTCACCAGTTGTGCGCCGCGCAGAGGACGACCGATCGTGGTCATGCTGCACGCTCCAGTCGTTCTGCGGCGCGGAGCTTCGCACTACGGCTTCGCGGATTCGCCGCGATCTCTTCGTCGCTTGCGGTAATTGGGTGCTTGTTGATGAGCCGCAGCGTTGCCTTGTTCGCGCAGGTACACACAGGAACGCGTGGCGGGCAGATGCAATCGCGTGCAGCGGCGGCAAAGGCCTGCTTCACAACGCGATCTTCCAGAGAGTGATACGTAAGAACGACAATGCGTCCGCCAACGCGCAGCGCGGCGATTGCTGCGGTCAGTGCGGTGCTCAGGGCAGTCAGTTCGTCGTTCACGGCAATGCGCAGTGCCTGGAAGACGCGCGTTGCCGGATGAATGCGTGATGGCGGCCCGTAGCGCTTGGGAACGCTCTGCTCAACGAGCGCGGCAAGCTCTTCTGCTGTGGTGATTGGTGCACTCGCGCGCGTGGCAACGATGGCTCGTGCAATCTTTGACGCGTGAGGCTCTTCGCCATAATCGCGAAAGATCTGCTCGAGCTCTGCAGCACTCGCTTGCGCGATCAGCTCAGCTGCCGATTCGCCGGTACGCGTGTCAAAGCGGAGATCGAGGTGGCCGCCAGCACGAATTCCGAAGCCGCGTTCGCGGTCAACTAGTTGATCCGACGAGAGCCCAAGATCAAAGTAGACGCCATCAACTTCGCTAAACCCAGCGCCGGGAATCGCACGTGCGAGATGCGAACTGCTGCCATGGAATGTGGAGAGTCGCTCGCCGAAGCGCGCGAGTCGAGCGCGACTCATTGCAATTGCACCACCATCCGCATCGATGCCGAGTAGGAGTCCGCCAGGCCCTGAGCTTTCAAGCACCGCCTCGGCATGCCCCCCACCACCGAGGTTGGCGTCGACGTAGGTGCCATTTGGTCGAACTGCCAGTGCGTCGAGCAGTTCAGTCAGCAAGACGGGGCGATGGAGGGTCGCACCCGTCGCCATCAGAAGCCGAGCTCCTCGAGCTGCGCGGCGAGAGCGTCAGAAGACTCCATGCCGCCGCGATACGAATCCCAGCGCTTCGGTGTCCAGATTTCGGCGTGATCTCGTGCGCCAACGACCATCGCTTCGGCGTCGAGCTGACCCCAGGATCGCAGCGTTGCTGGCAGTAGGAGGCGGCCCTGGGCATCGAGCTCCACTTCAAAGGCACTGCCGAAGAGGAAGCGGGCGAATTCACGGGCGGTGGCGTTGCCGGTGGGCAGGGCGGCGACACGGGCAGCCAGGTCATCCCACGCCGCGCGCGGGAAGATCGCAAGGCAGTTGTCGAGCCAGCGGGAGACGAAGGCACCCTCATCGAGCTGCGCGCGGAAGCGCGCGGGGACGGCAACGCGTCCCTTCCCATCGATGGCATGACGATATTCGCCGGTAAACACCAGTACACCCTCCGCCGCGGCCCACTGGGAGGTGTTACCCCACCTTCCCCCACTTGGAACCACTTAGGTGCATCTTGCCCCCACCAATCGCCCCTGTCAAGGGGGCGCCTGGGCCTGTCTCTTATA
>RGBZ01000089.1 GCA_009919365.1 bacterium | reverse complement strand
AGCATGTGGGTGTCGCCTGGGTTGTCGACCCGCACCTTGCGCAGGAGCTGGCGGACGATGATCTCGATGTGCTTGTCCGAGATTGTTACACCCTGGCTTCGGTAAACCTTCTGGACCTCCTTGACGAGGTAGTTCTGCACCTCCGCTCGGCCACGGACCTCAAGGAGCTCCTGTGGGTCGAGTGGGCCGTCGGTCAGCGGGTCGCCCGCGCGAACGCGGTCGCCGCTCTTCACCAAGAGCTTGGCGTTATGCGGGATTGGGTACTTCGATGCTGGAACGACATCCTCGGCGCGAATCACCAGACCGTCCTTTGACTTCACGAGCAGGCCCTTCACCGGAGCGGTGAGGTCACCCGTCGTTGCCGAGGTGCCGATCAGCTGACCAGCCTCGACGAGGTCTCCCTCGCGAGCGGTTAGTGCGGCGTCGATTGGCAGGTCGAGTTCAATCTCGTACTTCTCGCTGTGGGTGACTTCGACCGTGGTGCCCGCATCGCTGCGGATCACTTCGACGACGCCATCAATGCGGCTGATCTCGGCCTTACCCTTCGGCTTGCGGGCTTCGAAGAGCTCTTCGACGCGCGGCAGACCGGCGGTGATGTCGAGCCCGGCGACGCCGCCGGTGTGGAACGTTCGCATGGTGAGCTGCGTGCCTGGCTCGCCGATCGACTGCGCCGCCATGATACCGACCGACTCGCCCATCTCAATGAGCTTGCCTGTGGCAAGGTTGCGGCCGTAGCAGGCCTGGCAGACGCCAGCAGAGGCGACGCAGGAGAGTGGCGAGCGTACGGCAACGACGACAACTGCGATGGCAGCTGCAATCTTCGCTGAATACTCTTCGTTGATCTCTTCGCCACGTGCAATGGACTGGCTCGCATCCAACGTGATCTCTTCCGCGGCGATGCGGCCGAGGAGTCGACGGGCAAATGCGCCACGCAACTCCTTCATGTCGGGATGGTCAGCGGCGATTGGCCACTCGGTTCCAATCACGTCTGCGGTGTCAGCAAGGGTAATGTGCGTTGACTCTGCGGTGCCGCAATCTTCGATGCGCACGATGACGTCCTGCGCAACGTCAACGAGACGGCGCGTGAGATAACCGGAGTCTGCGGTTCGGAGCGCCGTGTCGGCGAGACCCTTACGCGCACCGTGCGTGGAGATGAAGTACTCGAGCACCGTCATTCCCTCGCGGAAGTTTGACTTCACGGGAACGTCGATGATGCGACCCGACGGATCGGCCATGAGTCCGCGCATTGCGCCGAGCTGACCGATGTTGCCCTTGTTTCCGCGGGCGCCGGAGTTCGTCATCATGAGAAGCGGATGGAACTGCGGATCGCGGCCACCCTTCTTCGTGTTGAGCTCTTCCATCATTGCGGTGCCGATGTCGCCGGTGGCCTTCTGCCAGACGCGGATCACGTTCTTGTAGCGCTCCTCGTCGGTGATCAGGCCCTGGGTGTACTGGCCATCAACCTTGGCGACATCCTTGTCGGCCTCGGCGATGATCGCCTTCTTCCCCTGTGCCATGGCGATGTCGAAGACGGAGATCGTCATTCCACCGCGCGTGGCTGCCTCGAAACCGACGCGCTTGATGCCGTCGGCGAGGAGTGCGGTCTCAACCTTGCCGAGCAACTGGAACGAGCGGCTGATCAACTCACGAAGGTCGGCGCGTGCCAGTGATCGGTTCACGAAACGAAGTCGGTCCGGAAGGATCTCGTTGAACTTGACGCGACCAATGGTGGTCTCAATGCGCTGCTCAATGAGCTGCTCACTCTTCTCATCCCACACCTTGGCGACCACGTCGATTGGTGCGTGGATCGCGATCTGACCGAGGTCATATGCAAGGAGCGCTTCAGTCTCGTCGGAGAAGCGGCGTCGCTTCGTGCCTTCGGCAAGTGCCGTCTCCTGCGTGAGATAGAAGCAGCCGAGGACCATGTCCTGCGTTGGCGAAACGATTGGGGAACCGTCGGCTGGCGACAAGAGGTTGTTTGACGAAAGCATCAACTCGCGTGCCTCCTGCTGCGCTGGCTCGGAGAGCGGTACGTGGACCGCCATCTGGTCGCCGTCGAAGTCGGCGTTGAACGCCGTACAAACGAGCGGGTGAATGCGGATTGCCGAACCCTCAACGAGCACTGGCATGAACGCCTGGATGCCAAGTCGGTGCAGGGTTGGGGCGCGGTTGAGAAGCACTGGGTGGTCCTTGATCACGTCGGCCAGCACCTCCCACACCACGTCGGTAGCGCGCTCGGTCAGGCGCTTGGCGCTCTTGATGTTGTGCGCATGGCCGAGCTCAACGAGCTGGCGCATGACGAATGGCTTGAAGAGCTCGAGAGCCATCTTCTTTGGAATGCCGCACTCGTGCAGCTTCAGCTCTGGGCCAACCACGATGACGGAGCGGCCCGAATAGTCGACGCGCTTGCCGAGGAGATTCTGGCGGAATCGCCCCTGCTTCCCCTTGAGCATGTCGCTGAGCGACTTGAGTCGGTGGTTGCCGGTGCCGGAGATGGCGCGACCACGTCGGCCGTTGTCGATGAGAGCGTCGACCGCCTCCTGGAGCATGCGCTTCTCGTTGCGCACGATGATCTCGGGAGCGCCGAGCTCGATGAGGCGCTTGAGGCGGTTGTTGCGGTTGATGACGCGGCGATAGAGGTCGTTCAGGTCGGAGGTGGCGAAACGGCCACCGTCGAGCTGCACCATTGGGCGCAGGTCTGGTGGGATCACCGGAAGGACCGACATGATCATCCACTCTGGTCGTGCACCGGAGCGGCGGAAGGCCTCGAGGAGGCGGAGTCGCTTGATCGCCTTCTTGCGGCGCATGCCGGCGGTGTTGCGCACCTCAACGGCGAGCTCCTTCGCTTCGGCATCAAGGTCCATGCGTTCAATGAGTTCGCGGACCGCCTCGGCACCCATGCCGGCTCGGAAGATGCGCGCGCCGCGTGGGCGCTCGCTACCGAACTTGGCATCGAGAGTGCGGAAGCTGTCGAGCTCGTCCTCGCGACCGATTTCTGGAAGCAGCTGGAAAGCCTTCAAGCTGAGGAGCGCCTTCTTCTCTTTAGCGATCTCTTCCTTGCGGCTCTGTGCGGAGGTCTTCGCATTGGCACGCAGTGCGCCGACTTCACCCTCGGCGAGCGCCTTCAGGTCGGCCTTCTTCTGCTCCCCCTCCTTGGCGATCGACTCCTTGAGTGCGGTGAAGTTCTGCTCGTCGTCAATGGAGGCCTGAGTCAGCACGGCGCGCAGTCGCGCCTTCGCCTCTTTGCCGCCGAGTGCGCCGTCGGCAACAATGATCTCTGCGGTCGTTTCGAAGACGATGGCGCCGTCGGCCTTCTCTTCGCCGAGGTCATTGATGGCACGCTCGGTAACCTGCGCGGCCTCACCCATTGCCTGGGCGCGCTCGGCGCGGTCCGACTCCACCTGCTCAAGTCGGGCGCGGATCTCGCGCTCCAACTCGGTAAGCTGGCGCTTCAGTCGTGCATTGATCTCGCTCTCCTCTTCGGCGGTGGCGCCACCGCCACGTCCGGCGAGCTCGTCATCAAGACCCTTCAGGGCCTCCTTGCGGGCATCCTCGTCAACACTGGTAACGATGTACTGCGCGAAGTAGAGAACCTTCTCAAGGTTGCGTGGTGAGATCTCCAGGAGGGTGGCCAAGCGGCTCGGGGTCCCCTTGAAGTACCAGATGTGCGAGACCGGGCTCGCCAACTGAATGTGGCCCATGCGCTCGCGGCGCACCTTGCTGCGCGTGACTTCAACGCCGCACTTGTCGCAGATGATGCCCTTATAGCGAATGCGCTTGTACTTACCGCAGTAGCACTCCCAGTCGCGCGTTGGCCCGAAGATGCGCTCGTCGAAGAGGCCGTCCTTCTCTGGCTTCAGCGTGCGGTAG
>RGBZ01000088.1 GCA_009919365.1 bacterium | reverse complement strand
CGCTTGCACCAGCCACCACCCTCCCAGCGATCGTTGCGGAGGCATCGGCTGCGGTGACGTATCTGATTGAGCATGCGGCGACGCTCGGTTGTGATGTGAGCAGGATCGTTGCAGCTGGCCACTCTGCAGGGGCGCACCTGGCAGCCACCTTAGTGACAGAACTTGCACCGGTGCATGTACAGCGTGCGATTTCAGGGCTGCTACTTATCGGTGGTGCGTTTGACCTAGAGCCGATTGCTGAGAGCTACGTCAACAACTTAGTGGGCATGAGTGCAGATGAGGCGAAGCGACTCTCGCCTGTGAACTATGTGCCACAGCGCAACATTCCGGTGCTACTGCGCGTTGGCGAACATGAGCCATCCGAGTTCCATCGGCAGTCGGCACTTTTGCAGCAGCGCTGGGCTGGTCACGCCACCGTCTCGCTTGCGACTGTTCCTGGCCGTGATCACTTCGATGTGCTCGAGGAGCTTGATACGCCGGGAGGATCACTACTACGAGATGCGCGTGCCTTGTTGCAGATCTCTGGCGCGTGAGACGATAGGCTCATGACGAACACGAACCCTTCAGCAGCAGAGCTCGACGCGCAAGACCCTCTCGCTGCGCTGCGAGAGCGATTCACCCTACCGGCAGAGGTTGTGTACCTCGATGGGAACTCTTTGGGGGCGTTGCCCATTGGGGTGCATGAGCGCGTTGCCAACGTGATTGATCAGCAGTGGGGCGAGCGTCTCATCCGCAGCTGGAACGAGTCTGATTGGTACGACCTGCCACTCCGTGTCGGCAATCGGATCGCCCCACTCCTTGGTGTCGGGAAGGGAGAGGTCGTGGTTGGGGAATCCACGTCGGTCTCGCTCTTTCGCGTGTTGGCCGCTGCGCTGCGGCTTCGTGGAGAGCGCCAGGTTGTTGTCACCGAGCGCGAGAACTTCCCGACCGATCTGTACATTTTGGATGGCCTACGTCAGCTCCTTCCCAACGTGGAGGTGCGCTTCTGGGATGAGTCGGGCAGCCCGGCGGCGGTGCTTGATGGGGCAGGGGTCTTGATGTTGACGCACGTGGATTATCGAACCGGACGGATTCGCGACATGGGCGCACTGAGCGCAGCAGCACATGCTGCTGGTGCGCTGACGGTGTGGGACCTCTCGCACTCCACTGGAGTGCTTGAACTCGATATCGCCCAAGACGGCGCTGATTTTGCGATCGGCTGCGGATACAAGTACCTCAATGGCGGGCCAGGCGCCCCCTCATACACCTGGGTTGCACCGGCGCTGATTGAGCAGGTGCGGCAGCCGCTCGAAGGCTGGCTTGGCCACAAGAGCCCGTTCGCATTCGTGCCCGACTATGAGCCGGCTCCTGGCATTCGGCGCTTCATCACAGGCACACAGCAGGTACTCAGCCTGGCGGCACTCGACGAGGCGCTGAAGCTGTGGGAGGGGATCTCAATGTCCGAGATTCGCCGCAAGTCGATGGCGCAAACCTCTCGCTTCATTGAGCGGGTTGAGGCGGAGTGCGCGGGCTACGGCCTTACCCTCATCTCGCCACGGGCGGACCAGCTGCGTGGCGGACAAGTCTCGTTTGCGCATGAGAGTGGCTATCCGATTATGCAAGCGCTGATCAGCCGCGGCGTCATCGGAGATTTCCGTGCGCCGAATATCCTGCGCTTCGGCTTCTCGCCGCTCTATGTGAGCTTTACCGACATCGATCAAGCGGCAGCGGCGCTTGCCGAGATCCTTCGAACTGACGCCTGGCGTGCCCCAGAGTTCGCTTCGAAGCAGACGGTGACCTGACCGCTCCAATTACATGCGGTCGCGAATGGCCCAAAGATCCGGGAAGAGCGAACGACGTAGGCTTGCGGCGAGATATTCCACACCGGTCGAACCACCTGTGCCTGACTTTCGGCCAATGGTTCGCTCCACCATCTTGACGTGGCGATAGCGCCACTCCTGAACCCCCTCATCGATGTCGACGAGTTGCTCGAGAATGCTCGCCGCTTCACCGCCGGCGCGATAGACCCCAAGCAACACCTCTTGGAGCTCCTCATCCCCCTCATAAGACTCCGACACGTCGCGGGCGAGGAGTCGAGACGGGACGACGCAGCCGCGGACCGCCAACCAGTGGATCGTTGCGTCCCAGAGGCTCGGCGCCCGCAAGGTGGCGCGCACAACCTCTCGAGCCTGCTCATCTGGGAGCAGGTCGGCGAGACGCGCGTTGCGGATCCCGAAGAGCGCCTCGATCTCACGGAACTGGGCCGATTCAAATCCACTAGACGTTGCGAGCCGACTGCGGAACGCGGCAAACTCGAGTGGGGTGAGCGTCTCCAGGATATCTACCTGCGCGACGGCAATCTTAAGGATGTGTCGTACTCGGCTAAGCCTGTGGGAGGCACGCCAGCTCTCGTTCGCAGCGAGAGCGCTCATGGCACCTCGGACCTCATGCAGAATCTGCTTAAACCAGAGCTCATAGGTTTGGTGAATCGTGATGAAGAGCAGCTCATCATGCTCGTCGGAGCGGGGTCGCTGGAGGCCGAGGAGTTCATCGAGCGCCAAGTAACTCGCGTACGTCAGCCCCTCTGTATCACCAGGGACCCGATCGTTACTCATGGCTGCATAGTACGCCCCACCGCAAGAAAAAGGAGACCCCCGCCCAGATGGGCGAGGGTCTCCGAGCGCCTCGTAACAGGCCTAGTTCGATGCTGGCTGGAAGACTCCCGACCAGACCTGCCAAGCGAGCAGGGTCTTCGCGACGAGCGAAAGGATCATGTAGCTGCGCTCACCGTGAAGGTAGTCAGCCCACTTTCCAATCTTGCGGCGCTGCAAGACCATGTTGATCGCGAAGATGTTGAAGCTCACGAAGAGGCTCACATAGATCACGATCAGCACAACCTTGAACGACTCAAAGTCGACGCCGTTTGGCGTGGTGCCTGTTGGCCAGTGCGCGAGCGAGAGGCCGAACGAGATGAAGATGGCGATCCACGGCGCAATGCCGGCGATGCAGCCAAAGATGAAGTGGCTCCACTGCACGTTCTTGCGGCCGATGTTGGCCTCTTCCATTGACCAGCCGAAGAGGTTCATGGCGGCGTTCGCGATGGCGAGCGCGACCAGGGCACCTGCGTCGGTGATGAAGCTGAGTGAGGCGATGCCGACGATCATGAGCGTTGAGCTCAGCGCGTACTCAGCCCAGCGCATTGGGTTGAACTCGCGGGCGAGCCACCCTTCGTAGCGCTTGCGGAGTGGGAAGGCGGCCAGGAAGTGCGCCAGGGCCGAGAGGCCGAAGAACGCCGCAACCAGGTAAGCAAGCGGGAAGCTAAAGAGCAGCTCGTTCGCTGAGGTCAGCGTTGGCATGCCGTTTACCACTGGGCCCTGGGCTGGGTACTGTCCGATGAATCGGACCGCGGCCGCGGTTGGGCTGATCGCCACGATGATGATTGCCTGGATGCCGTGCAGCACGACCAGCGCACGGTTCCAATTAAAGAGCTGCTTCGCGCGAGCGGCCGGAATGGCGGCAAACGTCGTCGCGACCCCGGTGCTGACGGCGGCCGCGCGCTTCGGCGCGGACTTCTTGGCTGTTGCCATGAAGGTTCCTCCCTTTTCAATTCTGCAGGCTGGACTTCAGCCTGATGCCCTTGAGGGTAGCGGCGCACGCGCGATTTGCTCAAATCGTGCGTGAAATCGGCCCCAAGGTTGTGCTTTCTGAACCTGATTCGTGCTTGGGCTGCGGTAGGATGAGGCAATCGCGGAAACCCCGCGTCGGCCGAGCCACGGGCCCGGGCCAAACTCGCCATTAAAAGGAGAACACATGAAGAACCTACGGATTGGTGCCATTCTTGGCGCCCTTCTCATGGTCGCCGCGGCGTGCTCAAGCACCCCTGCAGCGAAAGAGGGTGGAACCCTCATCGTCGC
>RGBZ01000087.1 GCA_009919365.1 bacterium | reverse complement strand
ATGCGCCGCGCCGAGCGGGATCAGCATGTTGTCGGAAGAGAAGGTGCAGCCATCGGTTGGCGTGACCCAAACGACGTTTGGATCTTCATAGCCGATCTGCACCGTGTCGCCGCGCCAGGCGACACAGGCCGCCACGTCGCCCTTGACGATGAGCTCCTTGTAATCGTTGCCCGTGAACGCCCGAACCGTGCCATCAGTCACGCTCGGCTCAATCAGCGCAATCGCCCGGTCAAACGAGTCGCGGTCGGCCTTGGCTGGATCATCGCCATTCGCGAGCATCGCCAGTCCAACCGTGTCGCGCATTTCGGTAAGGAGTGAGACCTTCCCCTTGAGCCGTGGGTCGAAGAGGTCTTTGAAGCTCTTCACGAACCCTGCAGTCGTCTTGTTGGCGGCGATGCCCGCAACGATGCCTGCCCACGGGGCGAGGTACTCAACATTCGGGTCAAAGCTGCGCCCTTTGTACACGTCGAGCAGGTTCGCGGTGAAGTGGCTCATGTGGGACGTCTTTAGCTTCTCGGCCCATCCGAGGCGAATAATCCGGGCTGCCATCCAGTCGGTCAGGGTGGCGATATCCCAGCCTGCATCTTCACCCGCCTTGAGTGGCGCTTGGATCGTGCCGAAGAAGGAGTCGTTGTCGTTAATCGCCTCGACGTAGTTGACCTTGGTGCTGTACTCAGCTTCAAATGCGGCCACTGTTGGTCGTGTCAACTCGTCTTCACTGAGGTCAATGTAGAGCGTCCAGTTCGCAACGTTGACGACATCAGAGATGGTGTCGGACTGCGACGGTTTTGGACTTGGCGACGTTGAACTTCCAGAGGTGCCACACGCGGCGAGGAAGGCGGCGGTGCCAGCGGCTGCCGCTCCAACCTTGAGAACGGTGCGTCGGCTGACCATCTGCTCAGCGCTCTTCTCGGTGCTCATCGTGCCCTCCTTCCGCGCTTTAGGCGCTCTTAGAATCACCGACCACGAAGCCGTGATCGGGTTTCCAGGTCAACGCAACCCGTTCGCCGGGTCGCCACGTGTCGCTCCGCGTTGTGCGGTCGACGTTCTGTTCGCTCACAAGAAGTCGCAGACCACCTGCGCCTTCCACGGTGTACTGCGTTAGCACACCGAGGTAACTCGTATCAACCACCGTGCCGTCAAGTCGATTCCCCTTTGACTCTTGTCCTGGTTCCAGCAGCGTGAGCTTCTCTGGACGCACGCCGATGGCGCCGCCGGTGCCAATGTCGCCAAGGCTTTTCGGCGCGCGCACGACGTCGCCAGAGGGGAGTGTGACGGTCCATGCATCACCGTCGGAACCAATCTTCCCCTCAAGCAGATTGCTCGCACCGACAAAGCTCGCCACAAAGCGCGTTGTTGGGCGCTCGTAGAGGGTCTCTGGTCCGGCGAGTTGTTCGTAGCGGCCCTTGTTCATGACGGCGATGCGATCGGACATCGTCATCGCCTCCTCTTGGTCGTGGGTGACATAGATGAAGGTGATCCCCACTTCGCGTTGGATGCGCTTCAGCTCAATACCCATCTGCTTGCGCAACTTCAGATCGAGTGCCCCGAGCGGCTCGTCAAGGAGCAGCACCGCGGGGCGATTTACGAGCGCGCGCGCGAGTGCGACGCGCTGCGCCTGCCCGCCAGAGAGTTGTGCCGGCTTGCGCTGCTCGTAGCCGATCAGCTGCACGAGTTCGAGTGCCTCGCCGACACGACGCGCGACCTCATCACCTTTGATGCCTGAACGGCGAAGGCCGAAGGCAACATTTTCAAAGATGGTGAGATGCGGAAATAGTGCATAGCTCTGGAAGACGGTGTTGACGTCGCGCTCATGCGCGGGGAGGAAGGTGACGTCTTCGCCCTTCAACTCAATGAGTCCACTCGTGGGCTGCTCAAAGCCGCCGATCATGCGCAGCGTTGTGGTCTTGCCGCAGCCGGATGGGCCGAGGAGGGTGAAGAATTCGCCGTCGGAGACATCAAGTGTGATGCCGTCTACTGCGGTCTGATCTCCGAACATCTTGGTCACATTGACCAGGCGAACGTCGACGTCTGCCACCCTCGGTTTCACCTCCGCGGACACCTGTCCTTCTCCTGCCCCTCAAGTGAGGACTTGCAGAGACTATGACCCACGGGGGGTGGGGTCAAACGCCGTTGCGGGTAGGATGGGGGAGATGCGCCCGTGGGGCGCCACCGAGAGCCCCGAGCGGGGCGAAAGGGGAGCCATGGCCACCACTGAAGCAGCCGTCATGAAGGCCCTCTCCGGCGTCCAGGAGCCCGAGCTCGGTCGCGACATTGTTACATTAGAGATGGTGAAGGAGCTCACCCTAGACGGCGACCAGGCCAGCTTCATGATTGAGCTGACCACCCCCGCCTGCCCCCTGAAGGACGTGATTGAGCGCGATATCCGCGGCGCCCTCGATGGGATCGGTGTCACAGTGGCCGAGCTCCGCTGGGGCTCCAAGGTCCGCCGCGCCTCCGCCTCGACCCAGGAGCGCCTCCTCCCCGGCATTCGTAACATTGTGGCCGTCGCCTCAGGGAAGGGCGGGGTCGGCAAGAGCACGGTCTCCGTCAACCTCGCGGTGGCCCTGGCCCAGAGCGGCGCCCGCGTCGGTCTTCTCGATGCCGACATCACCGGGCCGAACCTCCCGCAGATGATGGGGGCGACCGGCACCCCGAAGTCGAGCCCCGGCGGCAAGATCGAGCCGATCGAGCGCCACGGCGTAAAGCTCATCTCCATTCAGTTCTTTGTCCCCGAGGGTCAGCCGATCGTCTGGCGCGGCCCACTGATCGGCGGCGCGATCCAGCAGTTCCTGCGCGACGTGGAGTGGGGCGACCTCGACTATCTAGTGGTCGACCTGCCGCCGGGAACCTCTGACGCGCAGCTCACGTTGGCGCAGGCGGTTCCAATCGCGGGTGCAGTGCTCGTGACCACGCCACAGGATGTCGCCCTCTCCGACGTTACCAAGGCGCTCGCGATGTTCCGTCGCATGAACGTGCCAATTCTCGGCATCGTTGAGAACATGTCGGCGTTTGCCTGCCCGCACTGCGGCGAACTCACCGAGATCTTTGGACGTGGTGGCGCAGAGCGCCTCGCGAAAGAGGAGGGGCTCGACCATCTCGGCCGCATTCCCCTGGAGATGGCGGTACGACAGGGTGGCGATGCAGGGATCCCTGCCGTTGCACAACGCGAAGAGGGCCCAGCCGCGGCAGCACTGAAGGAGTTGGCTGGACAAGTCGCCGCGCGGCTCGCAGTGCGCGCCGCAAACGAGACGGCGCCAACGTTGACGGTCGCCTAACCAGATGAGCGAAACCCCCGGCGGTTCGTCAGAGCGCGAGGGCTTCAGCGATGACATTGCGCAGCTGATCCTTGCGGTCCGCGCGCTCATCGGCGGGCACTGGAGCCTCTTCACCGCGGAACTCGGCGCAATCTCGCGTGACGCGGTCGGCGTGCTACTCGGCGCAATCGCCGTCATCACGCTGCTTACCGCCGCGCTACTTGCGCTGCTGATCACGCTTTTCATGTTGCTCGGTGCGGCTCTCTTCGGCTCCATGATCTGGGGTGCCGCACATGTGACCCTACTTCTGCTCGTCGTTGCCGCGGCGATCACATCGGCAGTCCTCCAGATCACTGCGACACGTCGTGCGCGCTCATTTGCACTCGCGCTCTTTGGCGGTGCGATCGGCGCACTGCTCGTCCTCTCCGTTTTCAGCGGTTCGGCAGGTCCTGCCGCTGGGGCTTCGCTGCTCTTCGCACTGACGTTCTTGCTCGTGGATCTACTGGTGGGGCTGGCGACCTTCGACATGCAGCGTTTCACCGATCGTTTCCGCCCGCTTGCGACGGAGCATGAGCTGCGAGCCACGCTTGATGCTGTGGATGACCTGCGCGACGAGGCGGCCTCCGCATTCGCGGAAGAGGT
>RGBZ01000086.1 GCA_009919365.1 bacterium | reverse complement strand
CAAGAGCACCAAGGCGATCGGGGTGAAGCTGCACGGCCTGGAGAACGACCTCTACGTCATCTCTGTCCCGTTTGGCGACTACATCGACACCGCGACGGGAATCCGCTGCGCAACCGTCGCCACGCGCCGCACCTCCGACCTAGCAATCCCGGCGCGCGCCAAGGTCGCTGGCAACTACGTCAATAGCGCCTTCTCCAAGAGCGAGGCAGGACTGAACGGATTTGATGAGGCGATCGTGCTTACGGAGGCGGGGAAGGTCTCCGAGGGCTCCGCCGAGAACCTCTTCATGGTGCGCGGCGGGAAACTTGTGACCCCTGGCGTGAACGACGACATCCTGGAGGGGATCACCCGGGCCGGCATCATCGAGATTGCCGCAGAGCTCGGCATCCCCGTAGTGGAGCGACAGATTGACCGCAGCGAGCTCTACATCGCCGACGAGATCTTCCTCGTGGGAACGGGCGCGCAGGTTTCGCCTGTGATCGAGGTTGATCACCGCTCCGTCGGTACTGGAAAGATTGGCGAGCTCACGAAGCGAATCCAGAGCCGCTACTTCGATGCCGTGCGCGGTGAGGTGCCCGCCTACAAGCACTGGCTTACACCAATCTACTAAACCGGAGCAGCGCTACGGGGCGATGGTTGGTACGTCGGCGCCCGTGATGATCTCTACGTCAACGGTAACTGTCGCGTCGTCAATGAGTGTCACCTTCAATCCAAGGAGTTTTTCTAGTAGGGCCAGCGTCACCGGCATCCTCTGCTCCGCTCCGTTGTAGACGATGAAGCGCGTCTTGAGCAGGCCAATCTGGTCCGGCGTGACTGCCGTCGGCGCGGTTGCATCAAGGCCTGAGCGACTGAGCGCTGCCGCGAGAACACCAGCCTCACCCTTTCTCCCAGTGCCGTTCAGTACCCAGATGCGCGCGGACTCTCGAGCGATGGCATCCGCCTCCCGCTCCTCTTTTGTTGGCTGAGCAGTGAATGCCTGAAGCACCGCAGCGCGAATCGTCGCTACGTCAGGGGTGATGATGTAACCACGGTCGTCTGATCCGACCGTCTGATAGGTTGGGGGCGTGAAGACGATGCTTCGAATACTCCCCGAATCAATTTGCGCGATGAGGTCTAAGAGGAGCGGAAGGTCCTGCTGAGGGAAGTCGCTTTTCAGTGAGTCTTTGAGCGCTGCTGCCAGCGACGGGAGGCTTCTCGTGATCGCCGCCATATCGCTTTGAGCGCGAATCGCGGAGATCACCTGCTGCTGCCTCGCGGCACGATCAAAGTCTGAGCTGCCGTGTCGCGATCGCGCATAGATCAGTGCCTCTTCGCCATCCATCGCGTGCACACCTGCGAGAACGTGGATGCGTGCGTATCTGCCAGCGCCAAGGGGATAAGAATCGTCTGAGACTGGATTCCGAGCGGTAACCCGCACACCACCAAGGGCGTCAACGATCTCTTGGAAGCCGGTGAAGTTGACCATCAGGGAGTACTCGATCTCCATGCCGTAGAAGTTTCCAAGCATTTCGCGGAGGGCGGGCATTGGGCCATCGGGGAAGATATCTGGATGACGGCTGGCCGAGGCGTAGTACGAGTTGATCTTGTTACCGTACGTCGCCCCATAGAGTCGCTGCGCATCTGCAGGTACAGGGAAATCGACGGTGTCGCGAGGGATACTGAACATGGTGACGGTGCCATTCACGGGGTCAACGCTGGCGACGATGAGGGTGTCGGTATTGAAGGAGGCGCTGTTTCCCCGCTGATCGATGCCAACGAGGAGGACGTTCAGTCGCTCCTTGCCATCCCAGCGAGGCGCTGGGGTGGCACCCGGTGCCGTGGTGCCGGATGAGAAGATGCCGCCGACGAGCTCCGATGCTGTGCCGACATAGCTGCCGACGACGAGGTGCAGGGAGAGTGCGGCAATGAGCGACAGGGTAAGGCCGACAAACGAAGTCCCTATGGTGCGTAGGCCACTTTCGCGACGTACCGCTCCGCGCCACGCATCCGCCGCTGCGGCGCCACGCCATACCGCCAACAGAATGTTGAGCACGCCGGCCGCACTCAAGCCGAACGGTGTGATGAGGAGGCCGACGAGGCCTGGAAGGCCATCTGCTGTGACGATCCCGCCAACAAGTGCCAGAAGGAGGGTTGGGGGTGCCAGGAAGAGGAGCGCCGTTCGCCAGCGTCGGAGATAGAGATGCCCGAACCCCGGCACCAGGAGCGAAAAGACAGCCGCCGCGAAGGCTGAGCGTCTCGGAGTCTCAGAGGGTTGGCTCATAGCGGGAACCATACCGCCTCGCGGAGAAGGAGGGGTGCCCCCGTTTGCCATGTCGGGGGTGGCGTGGCACGCTCCTGTTCATGTTCAACCCTGTGGATTCAAAGCCCGATCTGATCAGCCTGGAGCACCAGATGCTGGCGCGTTGGCGTGCCGAGGGAACTTTTGAGCGCCTGCGCGCGCAGACTGCCGGCGGCGAACCCTGGTCCTTCCTCGACGGTCCCATTACTGCGAACAATCCGATGGGAGTTCACCACGCGTGGGGTCGAACGTATAAGGACCTCTTTCAGCGCTTCCGTGCTTCGCTTGGACACGAGTTGCGTTGGCAGCAGGGGTTCGACTGCCAAGGGCTCTGGGTTGAAGTCAACGTCGAGAAGGAGCTCGGACTCACTTCGAAGCGACAGATTGAGGAGCGCGGACTGGCGGAGTTCATCCTGCTCTGTAAACAGCGCGTACTCACGTACGCCGCGCGACAAACCGAGCAGTCCATTCGACTTGGAATGTGGATGGATTGGAACGATCCGGCCGATCTACTGCGCCTGCGCGATGCGCTTGGCGATGCTCCTGAGCGAGTGATTGAGATTGCTGGTGCGACTGGGGCAGTACAGGGGACGCCAGAGGGGCTGATCGGCCAGCTCGGTTCGCCAGAGATCGGTGGCTCGTACTTCACCTTCTCAGATGAGAACAATGATCTGATCTGGAGCTTCCTCGCCGAATGCAAGCGTCGCGGCTGGCTCTACAAGGGGAGCGACAGCATGCCGTGGTGCACGCGATGCGGCACGGGCATCAGCCAGCACGAGATGACCGAAGGGTATGCCGATCGAGATGACCCATCGGCGTACTTTGGCCTCCCTCTTGTCGATCGACCGGGTGAGGAGCTCCTCGCCTGGACAACAACGCCATGGACCATTCCGGCAAACGTTGCTGCTGCAGTGAACCCAGCCCTCTCCTATGAGTTGGTTGAATTTGATGGTCGCAAGATGTGGATCGGCTCCACGAGGCGTGTTGCTGCGCTCGGTGGCGGAGCGCCCCGTGCAAAGGTGCTCGAGACCAAGCAGGGGAGCGAGCTAGTCGGGTGGCGCTATCGCGCCACGTTTGATGCTGCTCCAGCTGTAGCGGAGGCGCTCGGGGCCGATGGTGCCGCGCACCGTGTGATCTCGTGGAGTGATGTTGGCTGCGTTACTGAACGGCTGCCGATGATCGCCCCGATTGATGAGAGTGGCACCTATCTCGAAGGATTCAACGAGCTTAGTGGCAAAGACTGGCTAGTCGTCGCCGAGCCTATCTTTGCTGCGCTGGAGCAGAGTGGAAGCCTCCTGCGTCGAGAGAAGATCACGCACCGATACCCACACTGTTGGCGCTGCTCCACTCCGCTCGCATTCCGCCTTGTAGACGAGTGGTTTATCAGCATGGGTGCGACCTATGAGAAGCCACGGGAGCAGTTGAGTGCGGCGGAGAAGGCGGCGAGCCTCCGGTACCAGATCATGGACGTGGTTGACAACATCTCGTGGCTCCCATCATTCGGCCACGATCGCGAGCTCGACTGGCTGCGCAACATGAGCGACTGGATGATCTCTAAGAAGCGCTATTGGGGGCTGGCGCTGCCGATCTACGAGTGCGAAGGGTGCGGTTCTGTCGAAGTACTCGGGTCGCGGGCGGAGCTTGAGCAGCGCGCCATCGCCGGGCTTGATGCGTTGTCGGG
>RGBZ01000085.1 GCA_009919365.1 bacterium | reverse complement strand
CGGTCGCGGCTTCCGCTCAGCCCGAGCTGGATTCGCTGGTGGCGAGTCATGGCGCGAGGGGAGCGGCACACCAGGTGCGCCTAGCGGTGCATTCCGTCCTGGGCGCGACCTTGAGGCGCGGCGGCGTGCCTACGGCGCTGGAGCGCGCTCTGGCTCACTCCGAGTGCCAGATACCGATGGGATTGACGAGGCCCCCGATGACGACGAGTTCATTGGTGAGGCACCAGAGCTTCTACAGCCGGTTGGTCGAATTCCCCCGTGGGCGGCGTCGGGCCGTGGTACAGCAAGCGCTCCACCGCAGGCCTCGGGCACACCAGTACTCCCGCCACTGCGACCACGTGTTACTGCGCCAGTCCGCGTGCGGATCCCAGGCGAGCGCTACTTCCGTGATGGTGACCGCGTCCTGCACGCCAGCTTCGGCGAAGGGATTGTGGTCACGTCGAAGCTCTACGTTGACGATGCCCCAACGCTCACCGATGCGGAATACGACGCGCTGCGCGTCGAACTCAACGCCCTCGAGGCGGCACACCCTGAGTTCGTCACGCCAGATTCACCTTCGCAGCGTGTTGGGGCGAGTGCCGACGATCGGGCAGAGCGGGCGGTCAAGCTGACCGAGGTGCGTCACGAGCGCCCGATGTTGAGCCTCTCGAACGCCTTCTCGCCCGAAGAGGTCGCCGACTTTGCTGCCAGCGCGGCGAAGGGTCTTGGTGGACGTGAGCCAGAACTGGTCGCTGAGCTGAAGATTGATGGGCTCGCGATCAGCCTCATCTATGAGCGTGGCACCCTCGTCCGTGCCGCAACGCGTGGAGACGGCAGCACAGGTGAAGATGTCACGGCGAACGTGCGCACGATTCGGGCGATTCCCGCAACGCTCAATAAGCTGGTCAGCTGCGAGGTGCGCGGTGAGATCTACATGCCCAAGTCGTCGTTTGCGGCCCTGAATGCGGAGCGAGCGGCCGCAGACCTTCCGCTGTACGCGAACCCACGCAACTCCGCCGCTGGGTCACTGCGGCAGAAAGATGCCGCGATCACGGCGCAGCGCAACCTATCGTTTTTCGCCTATCAGCTCTTTGAGGAGCCAGCGCCCTCTGCGCAGAGTGCGGCGCTCCACCGACTCCATGAGCTTGGACTCCCCACCGAGCAGAACGCACGTGCAGGTCTCACGGGAGCGAGTGCTGCTTCGTTCCTCGCCGAGTGGGTCGAGAAGCGTCGCACCCTGCAGTACGAGACCGATGGCGCGGTGCTGAAGGTTGATTCCGTTGCCGACCAGGAGCAGCTCGGCTATATCGCACGCTCACCGAAGTGGGCGATCGCCTACAAGTTTCCACCGGAGCAGGTGACGACAAAGCTGCTCGGCATTAGCGTCGAGGTTGGTCGTACCGGCTATCTCACCCCCGTGGCAGAGATGGAGCCGGTACTCGTTGCTGGTTCAACCGTGCGACGCGCCACGCTGCACAACATTGATGAGATTCACCGTAAGGATGTTCGCGTGGGAGACATCGTGGTGCTGCAGAAGGCGGGTGATGTGATTCCTGAGGTGGTGCGTGGGCTTGCTGAGCGCCGCACCTCGCCGCTCCCCGAGTTCACCATGCCAACGCGCTGCCCATCATGCAGCGCTGCGGTGGTGCGAGACGAGGTGCGCCATCGCTGTCCGAACTCCGCCTGCCCGGCGCAGAACTTCGAGACGCTGCGCTACGCGGTTGGTCGTGGCGCACTTGACCTTGAGGGCGTCGGTGAGAAGTTGCTCGCACAGCTCGTGGAGCGTGGCGTGGTCCGCCGCGTCGGTGACCTCTATCGACTGACCGCTGAGCAGCTCGACGGGCTCGACCGTATGGGGAGCCTGAGTGACGGGTCTCGCCGCGAGGGGCCGAATCGAATCAGCAACGTGCTCGGCATGATTGAGGCGCGACGAGAGCGAGAGTTGTGGCGCGTACTTGTTGCGCTCGGCATTCGACATGTGGGTGAAGCAACGGCGAAGGATGTGGCGGCTGAGCTGCAACGTCGCGTTCCTCCGACCAGTGGAGCCGCGTGGGGCCGCGCCGTGCTCGCTGACCTGCGCTCAATGACTGCCGACGAGCTCACCGCTGTCGCAGGGGTGGGGGAGGTTGTCGCGGAGAGCATTGTCTCCGCTTTCTCCACTGGCCTGGCGGGCGAATCACTCGAGGATCTCTTTGACGCGGGGCTCATCGCCCTCCCCGCTGCCGCCGCGCCGGCTGTGACGGGTGGCCCGCTCGCTGGGATGGTGGTGGTGGTAACGGGAACACTCACGGCAACGGGCTGGAGCCGACGCGAGGCGCAGGATCGCATCGCTGCGGCGGGGGGCACGGTCGCCGATGCGGTGACAGCAAAGACGACGCTGCTCGTAGCGGGGGAGAAGGCGGGCTCCAAGCGCGCCGCCGCCGAGAAGCTTGGCATTCAGATCGTTGACGAGGCGGGATTCGTCGCACTCCTGGAGGGTTGAGCCGTCGGGCGGGTAGGATTCCCGCATGAGTGATCTGACCCGTGCCGAAGTAGAACGCGTCGCCGCACTGGCACGCCTCGGCCTTACCAGCGACGAGTTGGGGAAGCTCCAGGGCGACCTGAACCTGATCCTTGAGCAGTGGGCCCACCTCGCCGATGTTGACACCTCGAGCGTGCCGCCGAGCGCACAGACGATCGTCCAGGCGATGCCGCTGCGTGACGACGTCGCTGAGCCCTCTCTCCCCGTTGACGACGCCCTTCAGAACGCACCGGCCCGAAGCGGCGACTTTGTGCGCGTGCAGGCAATCCTCTCTGAGGAGGCCGACGGATGAGCGGGGAGAGCCTACGCCGCGCAACCGCAACAGAGCTGCGTGCCGCTCTCCAATCGGGGGCCGCAACCTCGCGCGCCGTCACCGACGAACTCTTGGCCGTCATTGAGCGAGAGGATGGGGTCCTTGGCGCATGGCTGCACCTGCGACACGAAGAGGCGCGCGCTGAGGCCGATCGCGCCGATGCGCGCTACGCCGCCGCACGTGCGGCTGGCCCTGCGGCGCTTAGCGAACTCCCACCACTGCTCGGTGTCCCCGTTGCACTGAAAGACCTGGTCAACCTCACTGGAACACCGACGACGGCAGGGTCGCGCATCCTTGAGGGGTACATCAGCCCTTACGACGCAACGATTGCTACACGCCTGAAAGAGGCGGGCGCGGTGATTCTTGGCAAGACCAACATGGACGAGTTCGCCATGGGCTCATCAACGGAGTTCTCGGCGTACAAGAAGACGGTGAACCCGTGGGGTATTGATCGAGTGCCAGGCGGATCGTCGGGAGGATCCTCGGCCGCAGTTGCCGCCTTCCACGCGCCGCTCTCCATCGGCACCGACACAGGCGGCTCGATTCGACAGCCGGCAAGCCTGACGGGCATTGTGGGAATCAAGCCAACGTATGGGCGAGTCTCGCGCTACGGCATTGTCGCGTTTGCATCGTCGCTTGATCAGGTCGGGCCATTCGCACGATCGGCTCAGGATGCAGCGCTCCTGCTGCACGCGATCGCTGGTGCGGATCCACGTGACGCCACCAGCTCGCGTAGTCCACTAGACGCGACGCTCTTGAACCTTCCGAGCGGCGACGCCGCCGCCTCCGCTATTCGTGGGAAGCGATTCGCCCTTCCGAAGGAGTACTTCGTCGCCGGTATGGAGGCTGGCGTGGAGCGCGCCGTGCGGGATGCTGTTGCCGCACTCGAAGCTGCGGGCGGCATCGTGGAAGAGGTGAGCCTGCCAACCACCGAGCATGCGCTCGCGACCTATTATATCGTTGCACCAGCTGAGGCCTCGGCAAACCTCGCCCGCTACGACGGCATTCGCTATGGCGCGTCGAAGCACGGCGGTGGAGACCTGCTAAACGGATACCTCGAGACGCGCGGCCGTGGGTTTGGCCCAGAGGTGCGACGCCGCATCATGCTTGGCACCTACGCACTCTCCGCCGGGTACTACGATGCTTA
>RGBZ01000084.1 GCA_009919365.1 bacterium | reverse complement strand
CTCCCGTGCACCACATCTCGAGGTGTGGTAGAATAGACGCAGGAGGCAGCACGATGTGGATCGATCCGATCCGGACCATGTGTACCGCATTCTGTCCGCCCATGACCCCGGCGCGTCCAGGTGAGTCGCGCGCTTGGAATGCGCTTGAGACGCGCGGGTTACGGGGAAGCGCGTTCACCGCGCGGTGCGGCAGCCCAAGTCATGTCGTGATCTGGCGGCTTAACGATTATCCGAGCTTGGCCGTCAATGGTCGAGGATTTCGACTCTCCCTCTCCCTCCCGTGCACCACATCTCGAGTCGTGGTAGAATAGACACAGGAGGCGACAATATGCTGGTCGATCCTATTCAGACACCGGTGACCAAGACCGGTCATCGCGCGCTCCGTGGGTGTGGATATGTATCTGGGGCTTTCAGCATCATAAACCCCGGGTGCCGGCGCTCAAGCTCGTTCACATTGAGTCAGAGCCAGCCCTGGGCCGGCTTTCGCTTGGCCCTGACGATGTATCCCCCCACATCTCACGATGAAGGGCTCTCGTCACGCCACGCCCCCTAAACGTCTTTGCGATTTTCAGAAAAGCTGCTCTGTGGTGTGTAGAGCAGCCCTCAAAAACGCCGCGTCGGAGGCAGTTTCACCATGATGACGGATCCTATTCAGACAACGGGCAAATACCGCGGCGACCGCCGGTGGCGTGTAAGCCGCGGCTGCTCATGTATATGCGATCGCGTCAGTCGTGAGTTTAGTCCAGCCAGGCGGTGGTCGGCACCCGACCTGACGCCGGTGGGTCGCGGCTTTCGCTTGACTCTGACGATGTATCCCTCCGCTGCTATACATGAGAGCGCTGTGTCGGAGGCAGTTTCACCATGATGACGGATCCTGTCTGTTCTCGACGACCAGAGCCCTTGTCGATGCGGCGGGACCGGGCGTTTCATGGCTTCTCAGTCAACGATGGCAAGTGGACTCTAGTTGAGGGATCGCAGACTCGAGTTTTTGACGTGCCTGCCAGTCGGGCGTTCGATCGTGGACTCAGGCTCTCCCTCACGCTCCCGTGCACCTCGACGCCAGACGTGGTAGAATAGACACAGGAGGTAGACATGCTGATCGATCCGGTGGCGACTTCGCACCCTGACTGGGATTACGGTCCGGGACTCGAGAGGGCCGTGAGAGGTGTCGCGGCGGCGCAGCTCGGTCCGAGGAAGAGTCGACCTGGTTCAGAGTCGAACGAGGGTGCTCCATGGCTGTTTTATGATTCTGTGGGTTTCCGGATCGCTTTGACACGTAAGGAGACTGCATGACCGAGCCCGTGAAAGTATCGATGCCGCCGGCGATCTTCAAGACGTCGACTGGAACGTACGCGATTGCTGGGGCGTGGATCCCTATTCCGGACGGGACGACGCTGGAGACTCTGGGTCGGTACGTCGTCTTCTCCCCCCGCAGCACCGGACCGCAAGTGCAGTTTCAGCTGCCAAAGGCTGCAGCGCGCAAGGCCGATGTGACGGTGCTGGGTCAGGTCGGCGGATATGACATCGTGAAGAAGCGCGGGGCGACCTGCTGCACGTGTCCTGGCTTCGTCTTCCGGAAGAACTGCCGTCACATTCGAGAGTGGAACGGCGTGGGGTGACATGTTCTGGGCTGTTCTATCGACGATCTCCCTGATGGCTGTTATCATCGTGATATATCGGTCTGAGCGTCGTCTCAGGGACTTGGAGCGCCGATTGACAGCGCTGGAAGACCACGAGAGGAGATACTCGTGGGGAAGAACAATAACGCCTAAGCCCTAGGCATCAGGTGTAAAGCTAGCGCGAGCATGGTATAATAAGAACACACCACGAAGAGGTTACAATGAGTTTCGCAAGCTTTCTAGTTGACAAGATCAATCTCGCCGGCCGCATCACGCTCCACTACAGTGTGCCCTGCGGGGTCACCGGAGTCCTTATCACCAGGGGATACTCGGTCCTCGAGGCAACTGGGTGGGGCACAGCAACAGCGATGTCGATTCTCCTCGCCAGTGAGTTCATCATGGTTCGGCGAGTTCGGGCAGCGCTGGCTGAGCTCGAGAGTGCTGAGGCCGCCGAGCGCACGGAGAGGCCCAGCCACCAGGATCATCCGCGTGTAGTCGCTGCTGAGGAGGCCTTCATCGTCGAGATCGCCTCTGCTGTGATGCGCGGCGTGTCTATCCCCGAGTGCTACGCTGAGCTGGGGCGAGTATGCTCGGCCCTGAAGCAAGCAAGGCGCGGCTTTGCGACGCCGGACGAGGTGCTGGCCTTGCAGCGGGCTCGGTGGGAAGTCATCAAGACCGTGCGCGCTCACGGGCCCACCGGTGACCTCGCCATTGACGACGCCGTCGAGTTCATGGAGCGGGAGGCGGCAGCTGCCCGTGACCTGAAGGTTCGATGATGAGACTGTGTCTGCTCATCGTGTGTTCCTGCACGATGTGCGCTGAGCCCGATGTTCCGGGCAAATTAGACCGCGGCGAGTCCGCTGGATTGGGAGTTGGGTATGAGCAAGAAGAAGTGTCCTCAGTGCGATGAAGGTCAGCAGGTCGTTGAGCTCTCGAACGGCACGATCGCATGCCGACGGTGCGATCCGGTCGGCTACGAGGCCACGGTGCGCGCGCGCATCAACGTCTGGCTCGAAGGTGGAAAGTTCCAGCGGTAGCGCCTGGGGCTTAGGGCCCCAAAGAACTTCCGGTGCAAAGGGCTTAAGCCCGTGGTACAATACTAACAACCCCAACAACATGTCGAAAAGGCTAGAACAATGCGTAGCAACAGCACGCTGTTTCCCGTCGTTCAACTCACAGCAGAAGACATCGAGCGCTCGAGCACTCTGGAGCCCCAAGATCAGGGCAAGTGGTGCTTCATCGTGAGCGGCACCCTGCAGGGATTCTTCGTGGAACGAGCCGACGCGGAGCGACGGGCGACGCAGCTGCTCGCCCTCGATATCGAGGAGGAGCTAATCGGATGAGATTCAAGGTGGGACAGGAAGTCAAAGCCCTAGCGGCCGAGCAGGGCCTCGAGGCCGGGGCAGAGTACAAGGTGGTGGAGGCACGGGATACGTGGCTGATCTTCAGCCATCACACAAGCTACAAGCTCTCCCCACTCGGCGCTCAGGCTCAGGCGCCCGTGGAGGTTATCAATGGACACTACCTCCTCGAGGAGATCGGACCGCGTGCGTCGTGCAACAACTAGTTCATTGTGGTATAATGAGAACACAGGAGGTGAGACATGTACAGTAGCTTAACGCCCGAACATCAGCGCATCTGTGCCGCCGCGAGCAGGGCGCTGCGAGCCGACAGCGCTCTCGGTCAAGGCTCGGGCTCCGTGCTCGACAACATGGGCGCTTTCCAAAATGAGGCCCTTGTTTTCGACCGGATGGCGTCACACGCTGTGTCCTTGACTCTCGCAGGCAGGGCCGTCACAGTCACGGCGATTGTGTTCCTGGAGGCGGCAGTCGACCGGGCGCTCCGAGAATGTCCTCGCTGACCCACCCGGCACCAGAGCGCTACCCGGACGATGATAAGGCGGACGGCCGATTGCACGCCCGGTAACATGGAGTAGTCCTGATGATGGCAGATCTGATCACTTGGTGCATCCTGGCGCCCATCGGATTCTTCGTGATTCTCTTCCTGCTTCAGGATGACGAGCACTGAGGCGCCCTTCGTGCAAAGGGCGCGCTAGCGTGGTACAATGATCTTACCAACAGGGGAGGCGTTCATGACAACGGCAGTGTATCCAGCCAAGTGCTTCGTTCACAGTCAGACGGGAGAGATCATCTATGCTGACAATCTCCCTGGAGCGATCGCAGAAGCACGGAGTCTCAAATACAAGGGGACGAATGCCGAGTTGGCCGAAGCGCTCACTCCGGCGGTCGACTGTCCGGAGCGCGGCTTGGTCATGATCAAGCGTCAGCCCTGACGCCGGCGGCAGTCAAGTGCAAAACCCCGCTCCGGGCAACCGGGCGGGGTTTTCGTGTTTCTGTCGGAGGGCTCG
>RGBZ01000083.1 GCA_009919365.1 bacterium | reverse complement strand
ATGAGCGAGGGCATTGTCGATGCACTCGCTCATGTGGCGGAGGCTGATGTGGCGATCTTCTTCAAAGAAGATAGCGCGAGCACCGCACGCATCTCAGTCCGAACAAAGGGCGAGGGTCCTGATGCCACTGCGATTACCGGCGCATTTGGCGGTGGCGGACATGCACGTGCGGCCGGCGCCACGATTGAACGCCCCGTGAACGACGCGGTTGCCCTCGTGCTGGCGCGTGTGGCTGAGCTTCGCGCGCACGGCGTAGCGGGCTGAGAGAATGGCGCGGCGACGGCCGAGTACGCCAGGTATCGACGGGGTCCTTCTCGTCGACAAGCCCAATGGCCCAACCAGCCACGACATCGTGGCGAAAATCCGTCGCATAGCCGGCCAGCCACGTATCGGTCATGGCGGCACCCTAGACCCGTTTGCCACTGGCCTCCTGGTGCTCGTCCTCGGTCGGGCGACGCGCCTCGCCAGCCTGCACCTCGGCGGCGAGAAGCGCTACGAGGCGACCTTCTCATTTGGCGGCGCAACGACAACCGACGATCTCGACGGTGAGCGCATGGGCGATCTCGGAGCGCCGCCCTCCCAGGCAGCCATTGAGACGTTGCTACCGCGCTACCGCGGCTCGCTAGAGCAGATTCCGCCTTCGCATTCCGCTAAGCGCACAGATGGCGTGCGCGCCTACGAACGGGCGCGCGCAGGGGAGCTGGTAGAGCTGGCGCCACGTCCGATTGAGATCAAGCGATTCGATGTGCTCGGCTGGGATGACTCCCACGCTGAAGAGCCACTCATGCACGCCAGGCTCGCTGTGAGCTCCGGCACCTACATTCGCGCCATCGCGCGAGACCTTGGCCGCGATGCAGGGAGCGGGGCACACCTGGTTGCGCTGCGTCGCGTGGGCTCTGGTGTCTTTGCGGTGGGGGAGGCGCACACCATGGAGCAGATCGCCGCCGCTGCGCTTACGGGTGGGCTGCGCAATCTGCTGCTGCCGCTTGACGCTGGGCTTGACCACATCGCCGCAACGGAGGTTGGCGAGAAGGGTGCAGCCCTGCTGCGTGACGGCATTGCACTCCCAGTCGGCATGCTTGATGGCACCGGCCAAGAAGCAGCGGAGGGGAGCCCGCTCCGACTGCACGTGCATGGCGTGATTGCGGCGCTCGGTCGACGCACTGCATTTGGTGCGCAACCTGAACGCGTCTTCATTGAATCAAATGCGCTGATCGGGCAGCCCGCATGAAGCGAGTGGTCGGCTGGGACGATCTGGCTGCGGAGGCTGTGGTTGCGGGGGGTGCTCCCGGGTCGGTTCTCACCCTTGGGGTCTTTGATGGGTTGCATCGTGGGCATGTGCGCCTCCTCGCCGCAGCTGAGCGGCTGGCCCGGGCGGCAGGGCTCCAGCGCGTGCATATTGGCTTCACGCCGCACCCCGATCTGCTGATTCGTGGCGCTGCGCCGCTGCTCCTCCTTGACCCAGGCGAGCTTGAGCTGCGCATGGCGGGGGCGGGTGTCGACCTCTGGTGCGACCTCCCCTTTACGCCAGAGACGCGGGATACACCGTGGGAGCGATTCATCGAGCGCCTCGTCGAGGTGACCAAAGCGAAGAGCATCGTCCTCTCCCCAGAATCCGCGTTTGGGAAGGGCCGGGAAGGAACGCTAACCAACGTTCGGGCCTGGGGGGCTGCGCACGGCCTGCAGGTGCATCCGGTAGCGGAGGCGACCGCTGGCGGAGCTCCCATTCGGAGTACCCGCGTCCGGGAGGCCATTGTGGGTGGGGACCTGACTGGGGCGGCGCGCCTTCTCGCTCGACCGTATGCCCTCGTGGGCAGGCTCCAGGGTGACGAGGTGCGCCTTCAGCGAAGCGAGGCGGCCGTACCACCGCCAGGGGAGTATCGGGCTCGCGTTGGGGTAGCCGGCCGGCCTGAGGGGCGCCTCCCCCTCGTAGGGCGGCTCACCACGGTGCGGGTCAACCCGGATGGGCTGACCATCACGCTCCTTCGGCCAGAGGCGGCCGATCGACGTTTTGAGGGGGGTCTCGTACGGGTCGCCCTGCTTGGAGAAAGCCTCCAGGCGTAGATTTGCTACCCTATTCACATCCAAGATGTGATGAAGAGATGAGGGGTGCCCTTGGAGCACCTCCGATGTAAGGAGAACCACCACTTGCCTCTAGACCAAGAGACCACCGCACGCATCGTTGCCGACAACGGGCGTCACGGCACTGACACTGGGTCCGCAGACGTTCAGATCGCACTCCTCACGGAGCGCATTCAGGGACTGACCGCGCACCTGCAAACCTTTAAGCAGGACAATCACTCGCGCCGCGGGCTCTTGAAGCTTGTCGGTCAGCGACGTCGACTGCTGACATTCCTCAAGCGTGAAGATGCAGCGCGCTACGCCGCGCTCTCCGAGAAGCTCGGACTTCGACGCTAACCACCCCCCGGCCTCAGGCTGGGACTACATCGGCGTGCGAGTGGAAGAACCGCTCGCGGCCTGACAGGAGAACAGAATGAGCAACATCACCAGCGTATCCGCCGAGTTCGGCGGTCAGACCCTCACGATTGAGACCGGCCGATTGGCCCGCCTCGCCGGCGGCGCAGTCACCGTTCGCTACGGAGACACCGTGGTCCTTGGCACTGCAAACCGCAGCGAGCCACGACCAGGCCTCGACTTCTTCCCACTCACGATTGAATTCGAAGAGCGCATGTACGCCGCGGGAAAGATTCCAGGCGGATACATCAAGCGCGAAGGACGAGCCTCCGAGAACGCAACGCTCTCCGCACGTCTCACCGACCGACCGATTCGACCACTCTTCCCAGAGGGGTACAAGGACGACGTGCAGGTTGTGATCACCGTGCTGAGCGCGGACCAGGAGAACGACCCGGACATTCTCGGAACGCTCGCCGCCTCTGCGGCGTTGACGATCTCTGAGATTCCGTTCCTCGGGCCAATCGGAGCCGTGCGCGTCGGCATCGTGAACGGTGCCTTTGTCATCAACCCGACATTCGACCAGCTCAAGGAGAGCGATCTCGACTTGGTTGTTTCAGGAACGGTTGACGCGATCATGATGGTCGAAGCTGGCGCAAACCTGATCACCGAAGACAAGATGGCCGAGGCCATTGAGTTCGGCCACAACGCGATCAAGGCACTTGTTGCCCTACAAGAGGAGCTCCGAGCCAAGGTCGGCAAGGAGAAGCGCGTTCCGTACATCGAGCCAAGCACCGACAGCGTGCTGGCGTTCGCAGAGGCGGCCGCCAATGGTGGCACTTTCGTGATCGTCGACACGGAGACGACCGGCCTGGATCCAAAGATTTCGGACCTCGTCGAAGTCGCTGCAGTGAAGATCAAGGGTGGCAAGATCACCGACCGTTGGAGTAGTTTTGTTGACGCCGGCAACGGTATCGTCGGCGCCCAGATGCACGGCATCACCAACAAGGACATCAAGGGCGGTCTGGCGCCGAAGGCGGCAGCCGAGAAGATCGCTGAATTTGCCAAGGGTGCAATCCTTGTCGGACACAACCTTGGCTTTGATGTTGCCTTCCTCGACGAAGCACTCGGCAAGGGTCGCGCATTTGCGACCGAGCAGGGGAGCTACCTCGACACCTACGTCCTCTTCAAGGAGGCGTACCCAGAGAGCGAGTCGTTCAAGCTCGGAGATCTCGCACGCGTCTATGGCGCAGCGACAACTCCAAACCATCGAGCCGCCGCTGATGCTGAGGCAACAGCAGAGCTCTTGCTGATCCTTGCCAGCGAACTTCCAGGTCGCCTCGCGGCGCTCAAGGAGGGGATTGCCGATTCGATCCGCGCCGCACGCAGCGGTAAGGGCGAGCCAAAGGCGATCTTCGAGGCGGCACGTCGCAAGGCGCGCGTCGGCAAGAACCTCTTCGCTTGGATGCATAAGAAGACCGCGCGTAGCCTCACGATGAAGGAGGGGATCCGCCTCGACGGCCGTAAGGCTGATGAGATCCGCAAGATCTCGGTAGAGGTTGGTCTCCTTCCACGCGCA
>RGBZ01000082.1 GCA_009919365.1 bacterium | reverse complement strand
GTGACCTCCTTGGCCCCCTGGCGCACGCTTGTTCGCGCGCAGTCCATTGAGGTGTACCCGCCACCGACAACAACGACGCGGCTCCCCTCGTGATCTGGATAGGTGAGACCGAGTGCAGCAGTGTGCAGGTAGTCGAGTCCGTCGATGACACCATCGGCGTCTTCGCCCGGAATGCCGAGGTCGTTGGTGTCGTAGCAACCGATTGCAACGACAACACCGTCGTAGCCCTGCGCCTTCAGGTCGGCGATGGTGAAGTCGCGGCCGAGCATCTTGCCGCATTCGAATCGGCCTCCAAGTCGCGTGATCGACTGGTACTCGCCGTCGAGCACCTCGATCTTTGGCAGTCGGTACTGCGGAATGCCGTAGCGCAACATGCCACCTGGCTCTGGGTCTTTTTCGAAGACGGTGACGTCGTGTCCAGCAACAAGCAGGTAGTACGCAGCGGATGCGCCCGCTGGACCTGAACCAATCACGGCGACGCGCTTGCCCGTCTTTGGCTGCAGCTCGAATGGCACAGGTGGATCGAGGTCTTCATCCCACATTGCCTTCAGTACCTGGTCGCCGGCGTAACGGTGGCTATCGCGAATCGCGATCGCCTCGTCTACTTCGTCGCGACGGCAGTGATCCTCGCATGGCGCCGGGCAGACGCGACCGAGGATGCTTGGGAATGGAATGGTGCGCTTGAAGATGCGCGCCGACTCGCGGAACTGCGACTCAGCGTTCGCCTTCAGGAATCCAGGAATGTCGATGTGGCTCGGGCACTTGTTCTGACATGGCGGCAAGCAGTAGGCATTGTGATCGCTGAAGATCAGCTCAAGGTTGGTGCGGCGGATTTCGCGAATGCGATCGGTCTGCGTCGATACGACCTGCGCCGGCTCAGCCTTCGCTGAACAGCTGATGGATGGCTGATCGCACCCTTCAACATCCACAACGCACATGCGGCATGCGCCGAATCCTGGAAGCTTCGGGTCGTAGCAAAGCGTTGGCACCTCAATGCCGTTTGCGCGGCAAACTTCAAGGATTGTCTGTCCTTCAAACGCTTCGAGCTGCTGCCCGTCGATCTCAACGTAGAAGGTCGGCGTGCGCTGCGGTCGCTGTGGGCTGCGCGTGGTCAGCAGTTTGTCGACGGCAACCTCTGCGGATGGCGCAGGAGTGATCGCGCGCGAAACTGGTGTCACTGCGCTTGCCGGTCGATCAATCAGGTCGGCCATGATCAGCTCCGTCCGCTCGTTGGTGTTGCCGATGGTGCGGCAACGGCAGGTCCAAACTCAGAGGCAAAGTATCGCACCCCTGTCAGGAGCGGGCTTGGCGCGAGTGCCTCATGTGCGCAGAGGGCGCTATCGGTCACATCGGCGGCGAGCTTCTGCAGCCGCTCGGCATCGGCTGGGCTAGCCAGCCCGTCGACGAAGCGCTGGCCGATCTCGGCGAGTCGGCGTGTGCCGATGCGGCACGGAATCGTCTTGCCACACGCCTCATCGGCGCACCAGCGCGTCAGCATGGTGGCGAGCTCTGGAATCGCGACGGAGTTGTCGAGTGCAAGGAGTGCACCGGAGCCGACGTGTGCGCCAACGCTCTTGAGGCCTCCGCCGCTGTACGGCGTGCTACCGAAGAGGTTCGCCGGAATGAATCCGCCGGTTGGCCCGCCAACAAGCAGGGCCTTGATCGACGCGCCACTCGCAGTGCCGCCCGCCGCCGCAATGATTTCGTTGAGTGGCGTGCCAGTTGGCACCTCAAGAACGCCGGGGTTTGCGACGGATCCGCTGATCTGTACGAGCACGGTTCCCGGCTGTGCGGTGTCGCCGATCTGCGCGAGTGGCCGAACAGTGATGATCAGTTCGCGATCGGTGCCGAGTAGCGTGGCGCCGAGGATTCCCTCTCGTTCGGCGTTGGTGATGACCGCCTCGAGTCGCTTGATCGCCTCGGTGTACTCGGCGCGCACGGCGATGAACGCCTCGCGGGCACCGACAGTGAGGGCAGCGATGGCGAGCCCTTCAACGATCGCCTGTGGGTTCTCTTCCATAAGGAGGCGGTTGGTGAAGACGGCAGGATCTGATTCGTAGCCGTTCGCCACGGCGTAGTGCTCGCTGGCTGGCTCGGCGGCGGTCGCCTGCCACTTCGCTCCAGTAAGGAAGCCGCCGCCCCCGCGACCACGCAGGCCGGCGTCGATCAGGGTTGCGGTCGTGCCGGCCGACCCAGCTGCAGCGGCGGCGCGGAGTGCCGCCCACGGCTCGGTTGGCGCTGCAAAGAGCAGCTGGCTCCAGCCCTTCGGGGCGTTCAGGCGCTTCATGCGGCGTACCTGCCGGCAAGTGCAGCGGCCCAGCTGGCGGCGTTCTTCGCGCTCAGATCGCGCTGCGGCTCTCCATCAATGACCACGAGTGGCGACGGGGCACCGATCACGTGGCTCGGAAGCGACTCGAGGCGCAGGTTGCTCCATGGGATCGCCCGGCCGAACTCGGTGCCGAACTCGTAGCTCAGGGTGCCCATCACCGAGCCCGCCCCCGAGACGAGGCAGTTGGCGCAGCGGCAGACGGCGATCGAGCGGGTAACCCCTGGCTCAAAGGCGAGGTGCTTATAGAAGGTGGCTGTGCCGTAGACCATGGCGTACCAGGCGCCGGTTGCGCGGCTGACGCGCTTGAGCGCATCTACTGGCAAGTAGCCGTAGGCAGCCTGGATCTCTTCAAGGATCGCGAGCATGTGGTGCGGGTCGTAGTCGTGCGCTTCAAGAATCTCGTCGACCTTCGCAACGTTGATGGTCGCCCCGGTTGCGGCTGCTGCATCGGAAACAGTTCGACCAGAACGACGCATTGCCGACTCTTCGCGCCGTTCGGCGTACTGCTCGGCAGGGCCCCAATGCACGGCGAAGCGGCCCTTCGTATCGGTGCCGCCCATGTCGATGCACTCAATCAGTCCGGTACCAGGAATTTTTGGCATGTCTACCTCCCCGCAATCAGCACGGCGAACGCCGTGGCAAAAATGTTGAGCAGTGATGCTGGCAGCAGCCACTTCCAAGCGAAGCCCATCAGCTGGTCAATGCGTGCGCGTGGCAGTGTGCCGCGCATCCACACAAACGTGAAGACGAGCGTGAAGGTCTTAATCAAGAACCAGATGAGGCTAGCGACTGGCGGCAGCATCACAAAGGCCCAGATGCCAACCGCTGCAGTTGAGACGCCACCAAAGATCAAGAACCCAGCGACGAGTGCCTGCCATCCCTTGACGCGGCTGCTTGCAAACCAGATCGGTGCCGCAAACAGCAGCGTGCCGATCACTGGCGCAATTCCTGCAATAAGTGGCAGGCCGATACCGAGCGCACTCAGGTCGATCAAGATCTGCGGATTTACGTCAATGTGAATCGGTGGGTTGGACCCGCCGAGGAAGACGGCGCTGAAGAGCGCCGAGACGATGAAGACGTTCACATACTCCGCGAAGAAGAAGAAGCCAAAGCGCATGCCGGAATACTCGGTGGCGAATCCGGCGACGATCTCTTGGTCAGCCTCTGCGTTGTCGAATGGCGTGCGGTTCGCTTCGGCTGTGATAGCGATGAAGAAGATGATCGCGGCAAGTGGCTGGCGGAAGATGAACCAGTCAAGGAACGAACCGTCTTGCGCGGCGACGATCTTCGGCAGTGAAAGTGTGCCGGTAAGGATCACGATGCCCACGACGGAGAGCGTCAGCGGAATCTCGTAGCTGATCGCCTGTGCTGCGGCGCGAATGCCGCCGAGCAGTGAGTACTTATTGAACGACGACCAGCCGGCCATCATCAAGCCAACAACGCTGAGTCCGCCGATTGCAAAGAAGTAGAGAAGGCCAAGCTCAAAGCCCATGCTTGTGAGCTCTGGTGCAAACGGGATGACGAGCAGCGTCATGAAGCTTGCGAGATAGACAACGACTGGTGCGAGCGTGAAGACTGGAACGTCGACGCTCGGTGGCGTGTAGTCCTCCTTCATCAGCACCTTGAGGCCGTGCACCACGCTCATAACGGCGCCCGCTGGGC
>RGBZ01000081.1 GCA_009919365.1 bacterium | reverse complement strand
ACAACCTTGGGAACCTCTGGAGCCTCGTCGGCTTCGTCGTCATTGTCGCCTGTGCCGTTGCGCTTTGCCAGACCCGTACGGAAGGCGGCGATTCCGGCGACCTTGTCGCCTTCGCGTAGTGTCATGACGCGTACGCCCTGGGCACTGCCGTCCTTGCGGGTAGCGATGCTCTCGAGCTTGGTGCGCACGACCTGCCCCTCGGAGCTGATCAAGATCACCTCTTCGTCGGCCTCGCTCACTTGGCGTACGGCCACGACCGGGCCGGTCTTGCGCCCTTCGAGTGGGATCAGGCGGACACCCTGGGTCCCGCGGTGCTTGCGGGCGAAGGCGCCCACCGGGACGCGCTTGCCGTGACCGGTCTCGGTAAGGACAAGGAGGTCGGCGCCCGGCTCCGCTACGGCCATGGCAACCACAAGATCACCCTGGCGGGCGAGTCGAATGCCGATCACGCCACCAGCGGTGCGACCCATTGGTCGAGCCTCGCGCTCGTGGAAGCGGCAGATGCGCCCCTGGCGCGTGGCCATGACTAGGTCATCTTCGCCTGAGGTTTGAATCACCTGGGCGAGCTCATCGCCCTTATCCAGGGTGATGGCGATGATGCCAGTGGAGCGGACCTTCTCGAACTGCTCGATCGCGGTCTTCTTGATGATCCCCCTCTTGGTCGAGAAGGCGAGATAGCTGCCAGGGGTAAAGCCGTTCAGGATGATGGTGGCGACTGGGGTCTCACCCGACTCCACCTGCACCCCTGGAAGATTGACGATCGGAATCCCCTTGTTCTGACGCGACGCGTCTGGGATCTCGTGCACCTTGGCGCTGAATCCGCGCCCCTTGTTGGTGAAGAAGAGGGCGTAGTCGTGGGTGTTGGCAACCTGCAGGGTTGCAACCGCATCTTCTTCGCGTGTCGTCATGCCAATGACACCCTTGCCGCCGCGATGCTGCTGACGGTAGGTGGTGAGGGGCTGGCGCTTGATGTAGCCGCGGCCGGAGATGGTGATCACGACATCCTCGTCGGCGATCAGGTCTTCATCCGACATTTCGCGCGTTGCATCTTGGGCAATCTTGGTGCGCCGTCGGTCGGCGAACTTCTCCTTGAGCTTGGCGAACTCGTCCGAGATGATCTTCGAGATGCGTGCCGGGCGCGCCAAGATGTCTTCCAGTTCGGCGATGAACTTAATGACTTCGAGATACTCGTCCTCGATCTTCTTGCGCTCAAGGGCGGCGAGGCGCGCGAGGCGCATGTCGAGAATTGCCTGCGCCTGCAGCTCGCTCAGCTTGAAGCGCTCCATGAGCTGCGTGCGCGCAACGTCGACGTCGGCTGCAGCGCGGATTGTCTTGATGACGGCGTCAAGATTATCGAGCGCGATCTTGAGACCTTCGAGGATGTGAGCGCGCTCACGGGCCTTCTTCAGTTCGTATTCGGTACGGCGGCGCACGATGATGCGGCGGTGATCGATGTGGTGCTGCAACACCGACTTCAGCGAGAGGGTCTGTGGCTGGCCGTCGACAAGCGCGAGCATGTTCATGCTGAAAGCCGAGCGTAGTGGGGTGAGCTTCAACAGCTTGTTGAGCACCTTGTGTGGATTCGCATCCTTCTTGACCTCAACGTAGATGCGCATGCCGTCGCGGTCGGACTCGTCGCGCAGGTCGGCGATGCCGTCGAGGCGCTCCTCCTTGACGAGGTCGGCGATCTTCTCAACGAGTGAGGCCTTGTTTACCTGGTACGGCAACTCGGTGATGATGATGGCGGTGCGATCGCCGCGCGACGCCTCTTCGAAGTGTGTTGCGCCATCCACAACGACGCGGCCGCGTCCGTGTGCGTACATCTGGCGGACGGCGTCAATGCGCTCCGTTGCGCCAGTGAGTGGGTTCTTGATGGTGTCGTAGCGGTAGAGGATGCCGCCCGTTGGGAAGTCTGGCGCGTTGACGTACTTGCAGAGATCATCGACCGAAAGCTCTGGGTCAGCGATGAGGGCGATAGCTGCGTCGGCGATCTCGCCAAGGTTATGCGGCGGAATGTTCGTCGCCATGCCGACGGCGATGCCGGAGGAGCCGTTGACCAGCAGGTTCGGCAGACGAGCAGGAAGAACGCTCGGTTCCTTCTGTGTGCCGTCGTAGTTCGGCGTGAAGTCAACCGTCTCATGATCGATGTCGGCGAGCATCTCGCCGGCGATCGCGGTGAGGCGTGCCTCGGTGTAGCGCATCGCTGCGGCGGAGTCGCCATCGACAGAGCCGAAGTTTCCTTGGCCATCAACAAGTGGGTGTCGCATGGAGAAGTCTTGTGCGAGTCGCACGAGCGCGTCGTACAGCGCGCCATCTCCGTGTGGGTGGTACTTACCCATCACCTCGCCGACGATGGCGGCGCACTTGCGATAGGCGGAGCCACCGGAGAGGCCCATCTCGCCCATCGTGTACAAGATGCGGCGGTGTACCGGCTTCAGGCCGTCGCGAACGTCGGGGAGTGCGCGCGCCACGATCACGCTCATCGCGTAATCGAGGTAGCTCGTGCGCATCTCGTCTTCGATGCGAATCGAACGGACGCTCACTCGTGCTTCGTCGTTCATGCTGCCATCGCCTCCTATACGTCCAGGTTCTGAACCTTGTGGGCCTCAGCCTTGATGAAGTCGCGGCGCGGCTCAACGCGCTCGCCCATCAGCATCTCGAAGATCTCGTTCGCCACGGCAGCATCTTCGATGCGCGCCTGCAGGAAGACGCGATTCTCAGGATTCATCGCCGTCTCCCAGAGCTGCTCCGCATTCATTTCGCCGAGGCCCTTGAAGCGCTGCACGCTGACGTTCTTCGTCTTGAACGAGGCGATCGCCTCATCGCGCTCCTTCTCCGTCGACGCGTACTTCGTCTCTTTGCCGGTGCTCACGCGATAGAGGGGTGGCTGGGCGATGTAGAGGTAACCCGCCTCAATGATGGCCGGCATGTAGCGATAGAAGAAGGTCAGCAGCAGCGTTCGAATGTGCGCTCCGTCGACGTCGGCGTCGGTCATGATGATGACGCGGTGATAGCGCAGCTTTGTAATGTCGAAGCGGCTGTTGGAATCTTCCATGCTGGAGTCCTGGATGCCCGCGCCGAGGGCCATGATCAGTGTGCGAATGTTGTCGCTGCCAAGAATCTTGTCGATGCGTGCTTTTTCAACGTTGAGCAGCTTGCCGCGCAGCGGGAAGATCGCCTGGAAGCGGCGATCACGTCCCTGCTTTGCCGAACCACCGGCCGACTCACCCTCCACGATCCCTTGTTGACGGCGGTCTGCACGATCCCCTTGATCTCTGCGGTGCCGAGCTTCGCCTTGGTTTGGCCTTCGAACTGCGGATCAACAAGTTTCACGCTGATTACCGCGGTGAGGCCCTCGCGCACATCTTCGCCAGTGAGGTTTGGATCGTTGTCTTTCATCGCACCGTTCTTGCGACCCCACTCGTTGAGTGAGCTCGTGAGTGCGGCACGGAAACCGGTGACATGCGTTCCGCCATCAATGGTGTTGATGTTGTTCGCAAAGGCGAGCAGGGTCTCCGACCACGAGTCACTCTGATACTGGAAGGCAACTTCAACGCTGGTCGTGCCCTCCATCCCTTCGATGTAGACAGGACGATCGTGTGTGACCTTGCGCTTGCGATTGAGATGGCGCACAAACGAGACAATGCCACCCTGGAAGTAGAAGGTCGCCTCTCGATCGGCGCGATCATCGATCAGCGTCATCCACAAACCCTTGTTGAGATACGCGGATTCGCGCAGTCGATTGGCAAGCGTTTCAAAGGAGTATTCGGTGGTTGAGAACATCTCTGGATCTGGCAGGAATGTCGTGGTGGTACCACGGCGACTTGCGGCCGGATTCCCCTTGATGACTTTCGTTCGCGGTACGCCGCGCTCGTACTCTTGTGACCAGACGAATCCATCGCGCGCCGATTCAACGCGCAGCTTGATGCTGAGTGCGTTCACGACTGAGACGCCGACGCCGTGTAAGCCGCCAGAAACCTTGTATCCGCCACCGCCGAATTTTCCACCGGCGTGCAGCACGGTGTGCACCACTTCAAGCGCGTCTTTTCCGGTGGAGTGTTTACCGACGGGAACGCCACG
>RGBZ01000009.1 GCA_009919365.1 bacterium | reverse complement strand
CCATCGAGGGTTCGAATCCCTCTCTCTCCGCCACAACTTCTCTATTGACGTGTGGGTGAGCAAGCCTCACGCTCTGCCCCCAGACGTCTCTACGTGGCATAACACCACGGTTGCGCCCCGCGTGCCCGGCACATCGTGCCGGAAGAGGAGTCGTCCCTGTGCCACCAGAGCGTCGGAAACTTCTGCTTCTCATCCTGGCGCTGCTGTTAGGCGGCTGCACGGGGGCGACTCCGAGCTCGTCAGTTCCGACCATGAGCCCGGACTCCGGCGTAACGAATCCACCGCCGCTTAAGGTGCTTTCTGACCCGGTCGTCATTTCACCATCGGTTTTTGCCGATCCACTGGCTGACGTGCGAGCTCCTCTAAACATCACGAAAGCGCCCGTAGGTTCCAATGTGAAGTTATGGATCACCGATCCCCGAAAACCAGGCAGAGGACTCGCTGGGTCAGGTCTGTTCTATTGGCTGGCCAATGAAACTCCAGTCTATGTGGCCGCAAACTCAGATGGCACCTTGTACGCGAAATGGGCGCCTGGCGTTTACACGATCGATATTGTTGAGCCTTCAGGCAATACAAAGGATTATGTGCGGAGAGCCTACACGGTACGGGTCACGAAGACGGGCAGCACTGTAGACGGCGTATCTGAAAACGTGAACAGTTTAAGCACCGTTGGCCCTGGGCGGCCAGAACAGGTTCTCGCTGAAATCGCAGCACGGGTCAACGAGTTGACCGCCCTCGCGAATGTGCCTGCTAGTGCCTTCTCACCAAGCAGCGCTTGCCAGCTCGTTGATCAGGTCACCCCTTTGCGTGGGCCTGGGGTAGAGCTCTCTGCTGGCTTTCCGAAGGCGTCACTCCGACTCCATTCAACTGGGACCATCCGCGCCCTGATCATTCCTGTCTCGTTCACCGACCTTAAGAGCCAAAAGGTCCCTGCTCAACTGTTCAAACGTGTAGCGGAAGGGACTCGAGACTTTTACTTCGCACAATCGTACGGAGCGCTCACTTTCAACTTTTCGATCACCCCGAACTGGGTGGAGATGCCCGTGAGCGTGACTCGCTATAGCAGCAGCCAACCTGATGGTTGGGATTGGAAGACCAACGACCTGCTGGCTGATGTCTTTAAGGCTACCGCCGATCAGATTTCATATAGCGATTACGATGTTGTATATCTACTTCCACCTGAAACGGTTGCCAGAACGCAATTTGGTAGTGGCCCGGCGGTACCGGGCATACACCGCACTCCGTCGGGAGTTCTGACCTCAGCCGCTGCTGGTGGCTGGGATATGTTCTACAACACCGATGGCCCTGGCGGGAACGGTGTGGTGGGCGGAGATTGGAAGTGGATGTCGCACGAAACTGGCCACCTCCTCGGCCTGTACGACGAAGACCTTGAGCACAAGTCTCAGTCACTCGGCGAATGGGGGATCATGGCCGCTAGCTGGAGCAACTATGTGATTGAACTTGGTGCCTGGGATCGATACCTCCAAGGTTGGCTGCAAGAGAAGCAGGTCGCATGTAGGGACATGTCTGCACTTTCCGCCTCCGGAGAGTCAATCAGGCTTGACTCGTTGGTCGGAGTCACCACAGGACTAAAGAGCATCATGGTTCCCGTCTCTACATCAAAAATCCTAGTGATTGAGGTGCGGGTGCCCAAAGGCTTAGATGCGCCGCTGAATAGCGGCGTGCTGGTGTACACCGTCGACATGAAAGTCGGTCAGCTCGGAGGTGGTTATGTGGTGGCTCCTCGTAACGGATTCAGAGATACGGAGTACTTCCGTGACGCGCCCCTACGAGTCGGTGATTCGGTCACTGTCAGCGGCGTGACCATCTACGTGGTTAGCGTTGATGACAACGGAGCAGTTGTAAGGATAACCAGGTAAGTCCCGGGGTGGAGCTTTGGGTGGAGCCGCAGATGCGCTGTACTGCCTCAGGACTCCTCGAAACACCTGCAGCTGACCTCAGGACTCCCTGTAAATCCCTCCGATCCCTCTTCTGGGTTCAATTGGAAATGCGGTTTGGGGGTAACCCCATCGAGGGTTCGAATCCCTCTCTCTCCGCCATCATCTTTCTTTACCTTGATTTACCATTGGCTCCTGCGACACCAGTATTTGCTGGTGCTGGGACCGCGAGATGAAGAAGGGACAGATTGCATGGCAACCACTGCAGTCGTAAAGAGCACCATCACCTGCGACATGGAAGGTCGCCTCGAGACCTTCAACGCCGGTGCCGAGCAGGTGTTTGGCTACAAGGCATCTGAGGTGATTGGCAAGGCGCGCGTGTCGCAATTCTCACCAGGCCTCGTGGTGCTGCAGAACGTGCCCAAGTGGCTCGCGATCGCGAGCACCACCGGCAAGTACGAAGGGGAGACCGTCTTCGTTCGTAAGGACGGCAGCCGCTTTCCAGCCAAGATCCGTATCACCCCAACCAAGCGCGATGGCGTGCAGATCGGCTACTGCGGCGTGACGACTCCACTCCCAATGAGCGAGCTCGCTCGAGTTGAGCCCAAGATCAAGTCCTTCACGAAGGTCTTCCGCTGGATGGTGGTCACACGCGCCCCATTCCTGTCGGCCAGCATCATTCCGGTGCTGATCGCCGGTGCCTATGCCGCGCAGGTCTCGGCCTTCTCGTGGCTGCCATTCGTGCTGGCCCTCGTTGGCGCCGCATCGGTGCACATTGCCGCGAATACCTGGAACGACATGTACGACTGGCAGAGCGGTGCCGACAAGATCAACCATGACTACTTCCTGCCGTACTCCGGTGGCAGTCGCGCCATTGAGCTCGGCCTCATCACCGAAGGCGGACTCATGCGCATCGCCATCGGCTCGCTCGTCGTCGCGCTTGCCTGCGGCCTTGCGATTGCGGCACTCGGTTCGCCGATCGTCCTTCCGCTCGGCGTACTCGGTGCACTTGCGGCGTGGACGTACACCGCACCACCGCTTCGACTCATCGCTCGACGCGGGCTTGGCGAGCTGCTGATCGGCGTTGTCTTCGGGCCACTCCTCTCGGTGGGTGCGATTGCCGCAATGACGGGAAGCATCGACCCTGTTGCGGCGCTCCTCGGCGTGCCGGTCGGCCTCCTTACCACCGCAATCCTTTGGATCAACGAGTTCCCCGACGCGCCAAGCGACGCGCTCGCTGGCAAGAACCACCTGGTCGTGACGCTCGGCACGAGCGCCGCACGTTGGGGCTACGCAGCGCTCCTTACTGGTGCCTACGGAATCCTGATCGCCCTCGTCGCTACAGGGGCGCTGCAGTCGACTGCGCTATTGGCGCTGCTCACGTTACCAATCGCGGCTCGGGCCCTCGTCGTGCTCTTCCGCGAGTACGCCACGCGCAAACTCGTGCGCGCAAATGTGGGCACCATCGTGCTGCAGGGTGCGTTCGGATTCAGCCTCGCGATCGGCATCGCACTCAGCTGATTTAAGGGTTCATGCACTGATCACACCGCCCCTACCATCTGGTGGGGGCGGTGTTGTTTCTGCGGAGCGTTTACATGATGAACACCTTCCCAGTGATGCTGCGCACATGAAAAGGCGCTGTGAGGGTTGACGATCGCCCGAGCATGCGGCACCGTATGTAACAGAGAGCAGAGTTGAGTCAGTAGGGGTTGCGCCGCGCGGCTCAAACGGAAGCAACCAGTGGGGTGTGGATAGATGCGCCGGATCTTTGCCGTAGTTCTCGGATTCGTCTCGCTGGTGGCAACCGGAATCACCATAACCAGCGGCGCAAAGGCGGAGAGCGCCAACGGCTTCACCTTCACCGTCGCCGGTGGTAACGCGACCGTCACCGGTTGTGTCAGTGTCTGCCCTGGAGTCATCAACATTCCAGCGACGCTCAACTCATACCCTGTAACTGCGATCGGGGCGAATGCCTTCTACAACGCATCGACCGTAACGGTATCCATTCCAAACTCGGTGGTACTCATTGGTAACGGCGCCTTTCAAAAGAACGATATCTCTTCCCTTACGATCCCAAACTCCGTGACAACGATTGGCACTAATGCTTTTGCTTACAACCAGATTAGTACGCTCTCGCTCGGTACCGCGGTAGAATCCATTGGGTCTTCAGCATTTACTGAGAATGTTCTCACCACACTGGTCGTTCCGAATTCGGTCATCACCATTGCGGCAAATTCATTCTCATCCAACACCATTAGCTCTCTATCCCTTGGCACCAATGTTTCGAGCGTCGGCCCGTACGCGTTTAGCGAAAACCTGTTGACGTCGCTCGTCCTTCCAGACGCTGTGCTTTCCGTTGGTGAGTATGCCTTTGAAAAGAATGATCTTGGTGCGATTGATTTTGGAAGTGGAATCCAAACGATCGGAAGTCATGCCTTTGCCGATAACAGCTTGACCTCGATCACAGTTCCGACCACGTTGACTCTGCTTGACACCTTCGCGTTCAAGGGGAATAGCCTGACATCGGTCTCCATTCCATCAACATTCAGCACAATCAGTGACTACGTGTTTTCTGAGAATGCCATTAGCACGCTTGACCTACCCTCCACGATTACAGCGATTGGCGATGGTGCGTTCTATAGCAACGCACTGTCTGAGGTGAACCTACCGGCTGGTTTGCTCACGATTGGCGTTTCAGCGTTTGACTCGAATCTGTTGACCTCACTAACGATTCCAGAGTCTGTCACGAGCATTGGAAACTTCGCCTTCTTCAACAATTCCATTTCAACACTCACAATTCCGGCATCGGTCACCGGGGTAGGCGACGGCGCGTTCGCTACCAATCTCTTGACCTCCGTTGATTTCTTGGGCGATGCGCCAACGCAAGGGCTTGGGGTGTTTACCGAAAATGATGGCCTGCCTTACGTGGTCCGCCTGCCCGCTGCGTCAGATTGGGGTAGGACGTGGAGTGCGGTGCTCGTGCGTGTCCTTGGCGTCACACCCCCGGACACCTCGCTGTCGCGCCTCGGGCCGACCCCTTCTGGTGAGAACGTTTCGTTCGTCCTCACATCGGACACCAGCGCGACGTTTGAGTGCAATCTTGATAGTGCAGGTTGGGTGGCATGTCCGAGTAGCTATACGACTCCGACACTGAGTGACGGGCTTCATGTGCTCCGAGTTCAGGCGGTAGACTTGTACGGAGTTGTCGATCCAACGCCAGCGCGTGCAGAGTGGCGATCGGACACGACCCCACCAGATACCGTTCTTACCGCCCCGAGGGATTTTCCGTTTACTGCGCCAGTCGCGGAGTTCTCCTTCAGCGCCGTTGACGATTCGCCCGTGACGTTTGAGTGTGCCATCGATGATGGGCCATTTGCTCCCTGCACTTCGCCATACACCACGACCACCCTTCCGATTGGGAGCCACACCTTCTCCGTGCGGGCGACCGATAGCACCGGACGGGTGGACCCAAGCCCCTCGACGTTTACGTGGGAGGTGCGAGAGGATGATGGCCCGCTGCCGCCAACGAATCGGAGCGACACGCTCACGCCGTTCGGTGTCGCGCGCGTCCTCGCCCTTCTCCTCTTGTCGATTGTCGCTGGCGCTCTTGGGGTGCGTCGGTGGAGGGCGGAACAGAGCGCGACGCGCTAGCGGCTCGCCTCGCGCAATTTGAGTGTGAGGCGCAGAGAGACCATCCTGCCCAACTCGAGTTGCTCTGCATCTCGCACCACGTTCTTGATTGGGACCAGGTAGAGGCCGTTCTTTGGGAAGAGCGACGTGGTGAAGGTGGTCTCTCCGATGGTTACAGTGACCGGAATAGCGCCCCAGCCGTAGGTGAGTTGCGGCGCGAGCTTCTGGATCATGGCGCTCTTGACGATAGGGAGCGACACGAAGTGGAATGGCGCGGGGCCCCGCCAGTGAACAAGTTCTCCACGAGTGTGGATCTCCATGGCTGGCATGGTACTGGCAGATCGGCCACCGTCAACGGCTCGAAGAGAACATCTCCGCAGGGCAAGCGAGTAAACTAAGCTTCAATGCCCCTCCGTCAAGTTCTGCAGGTGGTGAGTCAAGGGGGCCTCGGCCTCTTCCTTAGTTCGGCTGGCTACAGTCATCTGACAGCGAATCGAATCGCGTTCCAGGCACAGGTGCCCACCTGGCTCCCGATCGATCCGGACATTGTGGTGCTGGCATCGGGGATCGTTGAGATCGCGCTCGGCCTGGCACTACTCACGCTGTGGCGCTATCGGGCGTACGTTGGGCTGGTCACTGCCCTTTTCTTTGTGGCGATCTTTCCCGGCAACATCAACCAGTTCGTGAACGGGATCGATGCCTTTGGCCTGAATTCCGACCTTGCGAGGGGAGTTCGCCTCCTCTTTCAGCCCATCTTGGTGCTGTGGGCGCTCTGGTCAACGGAGGCGATGCGCCTTGTACGGCGCGGGGAGAGGCACCCATGATTGAGCAGGCTCTCCCAGCCGTGGGCGGTGGCGTTGGGGCGATTGCCCTCGTGGGCTCAGGGGAGTACCTCCCGGCGATGTCCCCCTTCGAAGAGCGACTCCTTGATGACGCTGTTGGGCGCGGGAGGCCACGGCACTATATGCAGCTCGCAACTGCCGCGGGAGAAGAGGGTGAGAGCAGCCTCGCCTATTGGCGCGAGTTAGGCGAGGCCCAGGGTAAACGAATCGGTGTAACAACGAGCTTCTTGCCAGTCTTCACGCGCGCGCACGCCAATGACCCGGGTCTTGCCGCGCGTGTACAGGAGGCTGGACTGCTCTATCTGTCGGGCGGAAATCCTGCGCATCTCGCAGAGACACTCGTGGGTTCGATGGTCGGTGATGCCATCCTGGATCATGTTCGGATTGGTGGGGCGCTGGCTGGCTCACTCCGGTTCCTGGATTCAATCTGCTCCCCGGCATTCAGGTGATCCCACACTTCAATCGACTCTTTGAAATGGCGGTTAGGGGTGCCCCAGATTCAACGAGGCATCTGCTCGGTATCGAGAACCTCACCGCACTGGTGCGATGGAGCTCGGCAGGGGAGTGGCAGGTCGTGGGCGATGGCGCTGTGCATGTGCTTCGTGGTGGCCCGCGGCGACAGCTCGTCGCGGGGGAGTCGCTCGCCCTAGTGCCGTAGGTTTGCAATCACCTGTGCCAGCGCCACGCCGATTGGTCCGGCAAGGTATTTCGCCATCGTGGTGGTGAGGTGATGGTTGTCGTGGAACACGATGCGGCCGTCGATGATGGGGGCGCATCGATCTCCTGGGCAGAGGGCGGCTGTGAAATCGAAGAGTGGGAGGTTGCGCTGTTCCGCAACGAGCAGGTCGCGGCCATATCCCCACGCAGGATAGACGTCGGGCTTCGTGGTGACGCACTTGGCAACGTTGCTCTTGTTGCGCGCGAGGCAGGTGGGAATGTTGATCTCACCATTTGGTGTCTCCGCAAAGATCAGCACGGGGACCGGGAGCTTATCTAGCAATCGCCCAACGGCATCAGCGTAGTACTGGGGCCGCTTCTCGTTTGGCTTCCCCTCTTCACGCGCTTCTGTTTGCGAGAGGATCACGAGCGCGGGGTTCAGCTCGATGATCTTCTTGATCGCATTCAGTCGCCACTTCGTGCATGAGGTGTACGACTTACCGAGTCGATAGGCGTACAGCTTGACGTCCATGAAGACGCAATTCACCTTGGCGACTGGAATGATCTCGTAGTTGTACGCCTTGCCAATCAGGTCAAGCGCGGGCATCCAGTGCAGGGCGTGACTGTCGCCCAGCAGCACGATGCGCGTGCCACCCTTTGTGCCGTAGTAGCAAACGGGAACGGTCTCGCCGTAGTGATCACGGCTGCACCCCTTGTTGAGGATGTTGTCTGCGTCCCCTGCAGCGCGACCGAGAGTCGGCTTGATGTTGGCGGGCACGGCACCGGTGAGCTGATGCACGGTGGTGCCGCCGATTGAGATTGGCGCCCACGGCGTGGGGGAGGGGCTCACGAGCTCCATGCTGGGACTTGGTGTTGGGGTCACGATGCTGACCCCTGGATCATCGCTGGCCCCTGGCTCAGCAGAGGCAGCATCGGGTGCAAATCCCACGCCGGCGAGCACAAGAACCAGGCTCGCCAATACTGCGCCACCGCGACGCAGCACCGTACCTGGTATCAGGCTCAAGGCCAAACCCTTGCGGAACGGCTGCTCAACGAAGCGATACATGAGCGTGGCAGCGAGCAGGCTGGAGACGACGGCGAGGAGAGTAGTGCTTGAAGTCATCTCCACGCCAAAGTAGGTCGGCAGAATGAGGATGGGCCAGTGCACCAGGTAGAGGCTGTAGCTAATGCGACCAATTGCGCGCAGCGGCGCGATGGAGAAGAGTGCGCGCATCGCCTTACCCCCCGTCGCGCTCACGGTGCCGCGCAACCCAATGCTGGCCATGCCACCAATGAGCGCCACCGAGGCTACGCCCGAGAGTGGGCCAGCGAGGCCTGGATACCCCTTCTCGCCTGGAAGCAGCAGCGTGAGGGCCGCGATCATGACGAGGCCAATCGGCGCGAGCGGAACGCGTCGCAGCGCGTTGCTCGCGAGTGCACGCGTTTCGAGCAGCGCGAGGAGGCCGCCCGCAGCGAGACCGTAGGCACGCGTGGGCAGCAGGTAGTACGCCCAGATCGGCTCCGTTGGAGTTAGCAGTACCGCGGCGGCGGTGGAGCCTACCGCGATCACGGAAAGGGTGAGCAGGATCGCGCGACGCTGACCAATCTTCCAGGCGATGCCAAGGAGCAGCGGTACCACCAGGTAGAACTGCTCCTCAACGCCAATTGACCAGAGTGGCAGCAGCGGTGAAGGCTCAGTACTACTGAAATAGTCGACCGCCTGCGCTCCGAAGGTGATGTTCGCGGCGCCAGCAAGTGCCGCCGCACCGTCCTTTGCGGTCCGTGCCAGCGTCGACGGATCGTTCAGCAGGGCGACCACGCCTACCGTCAGCAGGATCGTTGCGGCGAGCGCGGGGGCAATGCGTCGAATGCGGCGGGCGTAGAAGTCGCGGAAGCGAATCCCCTGCCCAGCCTCCAGACCGCGCAGCAGGATGCCCACGATTAAGTACCCCGAGAGGACAAAGAAGATGTCGGGTCCGAGCGCCGCTCCGGGGATCTGGAGTCCGGCGTGTGCTGCCACCACCAGCCCCACCGCAAGTCCGCGTAGCCCTTCAATCTCAGGTCGGAACGGGGACTCACTCGCCTGGCTGAGGGTGCGCTTCATGCCTGCAGTATGGGGCACGGGCGAGGGCTCGGGTGCGCTAAGGTTCGCCCATGACCACGCCTGCCCATCGCCCCACGATGATCGTCGACTGTGACCCAGGGCATGACGACGTCTTCGCACTGGTGGTTGCGAATCACTACGCCAACCTGATCGGGATTACCGCGGTACACGGCAACGCGCCGCTTTCGCGCACGCTGCCCAACGCCCTGATCGCCTGCGACGTCTTTGGCATCAGCGCCCCGGTCTTTGCTGGCGCCGACCGCCCACTCGTGGCCCCACCCCGTAACGCGCCACACATTCACGGCGAGTCGGGGCTCGGTGGCCCCGAGCTTCCCCCAGTGCGACGAACAGCTGAGAGAGCCGGCGCGGTTGAAGCGATCATCGAACTCGTGCGCAAGCACGAGGGTGAAGGGGTCTGGCTCGCGCCACTCGGCCCGCTCACCAACATCGCTCTTGCCCTACGCGCCGCTCCCGACCTTGGTAAGCGCATCGCAGGCATCTCACTGATGGGAGGCGGCACGCTGCACGGCAACCGTGCGCCACACGCTGAGTTCAATATCTGGGCTGACCCCGAGGCCGCTTCAACCGTCTTCAACTACGGAGGGCCGCTCAAGATGGTCGGCCTTAACACCACCCACCAGGTAGTCATCACTAAGGAGTTCGTACAGCGCGTACTCACCCTCGGTACACCGAGCGCGAAGTTCGCCGCCGAACTACTCGACTTCTTTTCGACCACCTACGGCGAGCAACTTGGCGTCTACGGCGGACCACTGCATGATCCGTGTGCCATCTTTGCCGTGACGCATCCACACCTCTTTGACCTGCGCGAGAAGCGCGTCGACATTGAGCTGCACGGTGAGTTCACGCGCGGCATGACCGCGGTTGATGAGCGACCGATCGTGCAGTCAAAGAAAGAGAAGCCAAACACCCTGGTGGCCTACGAGCCGAAGTCCGCCGAAATCTTCCAACTGATCTACGAGGCGCTCGCCACCGCACCGTCCGCATGACCGCCGCGGTCACGCGTCGTCGCCTACAAACCTCACTCGTCCTTGGTGTTGCCCTCGGCAGCACTGGCTATATCGCCGCCATCACCATTGCCACCATCGTGGCGAAGAAGCTCTCGGGCGGATCTAGCTTCGCCGGGCTCCCTGGGGCAACGATCGTACTCGGCTCCGCAGCCGCCTCGGCGCTCCTCTCGCGCCTCATGGTGCTGTACGGACGCCGCGCGGGCCTCGTCCTTGGTTACGGAATCGGTGCGGTCGGGGCGTTTGTGGCTGGTACTGCGGTGGTGATTGGCTCGTTTCCGCTCTTCATCGTGGCCACCGCCGCGATGGGCTGCGCCAATGCGTCGAATCAGCTCTCACGCTACACCGCTGCCGATATGTACCCCGAGAGAGGTCGTGCCTCGGCCATCGGCCTGGTCGTGTGGGGTTCGACCCTTGGATCCATCGTTGGTCCGAACCTTGTCACCCTCTCGGGGAATATCGCCGAAGGGTTCAACCTGCCACGACTCGCTGGCGTCTATGGCGTGCCGGTGCTTTTTGTAACCGCCGCTGCGCTGCTCACGCTCGTTACCCTGCGTCCTGATCCGGCAACGCTTGCTCCTGTAGCAGCGCGAGCACGCGGTCGCGCCAGCGCCTCCCTCGGTGAGATGCTTGCACGACCCCGAATTCTCGCCGCCGTGGTAGCGCTCATCATCGGGCAGGTAGTCATGGTGCTGGTGATGACGATGACACCGCTGCATATGACAGATCACGGCCACGGCCTCGCCGCCGTTGGGCTCGTCATCAGTGGACATACCTTTGGCATGTTCGCGTTCTCGCCGATCTCCGGCCGCCTGGCTGGACGCTTTGGCACCCCGGCGATCATTGCGGCAGGTCTCGCCCTCAGCGCCTTCTCGTCGGTGCTTGCGGCGGTGGCTCCACCAGATGGCGGAACAGTCCTCTTCATCGCCCTCTTCCTGCTCGGCGTCGGCTGGAACCTTGGATTCGTGGCCGGATCCGCGCTGCTTACTGAGGGGCTCGACGGTGCCGAGCGCACCACCTTGCAAGGGGCGACTGACGCCATGATCTGGAGCTCCGCCGCTGCTGCGGCACTCGGCTCAGGGATCGTCGTTGCCGCGGCGAGCTACACCGCGCTGGGACTCCTTGGCGCCGCGCTGATTGTGTTGCCGGTTGCGGCAATGCTGCGCGGTCGTGCCGCACTGCGCCGCTCCTAGCGGCGAACCTTACGCCTTCGGGGCGCGGACGACGCTCTCGAAGCGATCCTTATGTGAGCCGTCGCAGAACGGCTTGTTGGCGGAGTGACCGCAACGGCAGAGGCCGGCGGCTGGGCCCTCGTGCGGAATCTCGTTCCCTTCAACGTCAACAATGGTGAATTCGCCCTCCACGCGAAGTGAGCCGTTGTCCTTGACGGTGATCTTGACCTGCTGCTCGTCGCTCATGGAGACCTCCTCTACGTCGCTCTGGCACTGCTGCCAGTTACGTCAGTGTACCCGCCTTTGCAACGCTCATCTAACGCACTCAGCCAGTACGCAATACTGCCGCCATGAAGATCTATCTCGCCGGACCACTCTTTTCGGACGCGGAGCGCAGCTTCCTCGACACGGTTGCCGCCCGGCTGCGCGCCGAGGGCTTTGAGGTCTTCGTGCCGCATGAACAGTTCGCCGAGCAAAAATTCCAGCGCTCAGATGGCGACTCCACCGCTGACGAGGTCTACGCCGTAGATCTAGCTGGCGTGATGGGGGCGAACGCGGTGCTCGCCTGGCTCGACGGCACCCAGGTTGATGACGGCACCGCTGTGGAGATCGGCATCTTTAGCCGCCTTGCCGCACAGGATCCTGCGCGCTACAAGGGGATCATTGGCCTTAGCACCGACATGCGCGTCGCGCGCCGTAAGGGGCTCGTCCCCGCCGACGGCATCAACCTCTTCGTGGTGGGTGCGATCCGCGCATCGGGCGAGGTAGTTTGGTCCGTTGATGAGGCGGTCGCCGCCCTGATCCGCCTTCGCGACCGCCCCTAGTTCGCCACAGCCGCGCTAGGATTCTGGCGTGAATCCGTTCTTTGCTCTAAGCCGCACCGTACTGCTGCGCATGAGTCGCGCCGCAGCGTTGGGCCGACTCGTACAGCGCACCTCTTGGGGCCGCCGATCTGTTCGCCGCTTCGTTGCTGGGGATACCATCCCGGCCGCCGTTGAAGTCGCGCTCGATCTGAAGCGCCGCGGCTTCACTGTCACCCTGGACCGACTCGGCGAGGCATCATCTGGTGCACCGGCCGACGCGTACGCGGCCGATGCGAGCGCCCTTCTCACCGCGCAGGCGGCCGCTGGCCTTGAGCCAAACGTCAGCGTCAAGCTCACCGCCATCGGTCTCGCCGAGGGGAGCGCAGTCGCTGCGGCGCGTCTCGATCGAATTCTGGCAACGGCGCGGTCCGTGAACGGCTTTGTCCGCGTTGATGCGGAGTACCCAAACAGCCTTGATCAACTCCACGATGTTGTCTGCGCGGCGCGCGCCGCTGGTCGACCGGTCGGCACCGTCGTGCAAGCCAACATGCGTCGCTCAAGCGCAGATGTGGAGCGCCTTGTCGCCGCGGGCATCCCAGTGCGACTGGTGAAGGGCGCGTACGATCCGGGAGCGGAGGGGGTCGGCGATATGGAGGCGGTGAATGCCGCATACATTGGACTGGCAGAGCGACTCATCGCCTCACAGATCCCACTTGCCTTCGGCACGCATGACGATCGCATCATCTCCAAGCTCGGCGCAGCTGCGCAAACGCGCGGCGAGATTCAGCTGCTCTACGGCGTGCGCTCTGATCTCGCTGAGCGACTCGTCACCAACGGTTGGCGCGTGCGCATTTACACCCCGTACGGACCCGACTGGTGGCCGTACTCGCTGCGTCGCATGGCAGAACGACCGGCGAACCTGCGTTTCGTGTTGCGGAGTCTGGTCGGCCGTTAAGCCTTAGCTCTTGGTGAGCGAAGACTCCGTCTCGTCGCGGTGCTTCTTCAAATACTTCATGAACGGCGTGCCACCGGTGCCCACATCGGTTGGGTTCCCCGTTGCCGCCGCCGCCTGGCGATTGATGTACGTCGCGGCATATTCGAGGTGCAGCGCACGGAATGCGCGCAGCAGGTCAACGGCGCGATTGCGCGCCGCAACGAGCCCAGCAGGCGCCGCTGCGCCGAGTGCAGTGACGCGACTGAGCGCGGTTGGACCCGCCTCAAACGCTTCCAGCAGTCCGACATGCTTCACCGGCATGTATCGGCGCATCTCCATCAGGTAGGTGCGCAGCTCATCGGGGGCATGCTCAACGCCGAGCACGGCATCGAGGCACGGCACGATGGTGCTCTGCGCACCCGTCTCACCGCGGAACGACTGCGGCTTGCCCGCATAGGCGGTAACCCCTTCGTAGACCAGCCCACCTGGCAGGGCAGGGTTGTTGTGCCAGCCGAAGATATACGGGCGCACGCGGTGGTAGTAGACATACGGGTCGCACGCCTCTGGCATGCGCTGCATCGTTGTCAGAATGCCGTCGAGGGCGTCGCCCAGTTCGCTCAGCGCAACGGTGGCGCTGGCATCGTCACCCGCCGAGATCGCCGTCTGGGCTCGTGCCCCAGCGGCGAGGGCCGCGCCTGCGCGTCGCTCAATGTCGACGTGAATCAGGATGAACCAGGCCTCATCGAGCCCGCCCAAGAAGTGCTGCAGTAGCGCAATGTTGCCGAGGGCGATCGGGCCATCCTCATCAATGCGTCGCCAATTCCAGAGTGCGTAGCTGGCGTAGGAGAGAATCGGTTCGCGGCCGATCGCCGCAGCGACCTCATGCCACGGCACCGCGAGCCCAGCGGGAAGAGCGGTCGGCGCCTCTGGCTGACCCCACACGTACGCCTGGCCGAGATAGCTGAGTGTGCGCATCGCCCCCTCGAGATCCTCCTCGCTGTTCAGGAGATCGGCACGGAACGGGGGAAGCCCCTCGATGATTTCGCGAATGCGGCCGGTCGGAATCAGACTCGGCAGATTGCGTGCCGTCTCGTGCCACTCGGCGTTGGCGAGTGGGATGGCGGCGCTCGGGTCGGCAATGGGGAGGAAGCCTCGCTCCGCTGTTACCCCATAGGCGTGAAGGTCAACGGTGTGCCCCATAATCGCGCTCCAATCCGCTCTCAATCGCCCAAGTAGGCGTTGCGGGTAGAGTGCCTCGCGCCGCTCACGGTGTGGGTGACCGTTGCGCGATCGGAGTGGGGCGGTTCGTCTATGATCGCCGTGCCGTCGGTCGGACTCCGCGCGACGACGCTCTGTGAACCGCGTCAGGTCCGGAAGGAAGCAGCGCTAAGCGGATCGCGGCGGGCGCAGCGGATGGCTCGGCCGGCGGCACTAAACCAGTGTTGAGTGCGGTACGCAGAGGAGGGGAGGGGAGCATGACGGAGCAGCTGGCAATCTATCGCCGCTACCGTGCCACCACCTTTGGCGAGCTGCGTGGCCAGGATCCGATTGCCAAGACCCTCCGCCGAGCCGTCGCCGACGGCCGACTGGGACACGGACTCCTCTTCGTTGGCCCGCGCGGCACCGGGAAGACCTCCACCGCCCGCATCGTCGCCAAGGCGCTGAACTGCCTCGCCCCTGCCGAGGGTGAGCCCTGCGGCACTTGCCGCTCCTGCGTCGCCATTACTGAAGGCGCCACCTTTGACGTGGTGGAATCCAACGCCGCCACCTCGAACCGCATCGACGACGTGCGCGAGGACCTGATCCCACTCATTACCAACCCGCCAACGGACCTGAAGCGCAAGGTGCTCATCCTTGACGAGGTGCACCGCTTCACCAATGACGCATGGGACGCCCTTCTGAAGTGGCTCGAGGAGCCGCCCCCAGGGATCGTCTTCATCTTCTGCACTACCGACCCGTCTAAGATCCGGCCAGCGGTTCTCTCGCGGCTACAGCGCTTCGACTTCCGACCGATCGCCCGTGCCGAGATCGCCGCCAAGCTTGAAGCCATCTTGGCGACCGAGAAGCGGGTCGCCGAGCCCGCCGCCATTGAGCTCCTGGCCCGCCTCGCCGACGGCGGCATGCGTGATGCCGAGTCGATGCTCGATCAGCTCCTCTCCTCAGGGGTCGACCCGCTCAAAGCGGCCGATGTCGAAGAGCTCCTCGGTCTGCCTGGCGCTGACCGAATCGAGCGCCTCGCCTGCGCCATCCTTGACGCCGACGCACCCGCTGGGCTCGCGATCCTCGCTGAGTTCGAAGCGCGTGGTCGCGACCCCCGCATCATTGCCGACCGCCTGACCGACCTTGTTCGCCGCGGGCTGCATGCTGCGCTCGCTTACTATGGATCATCTCACCGTCGGGGAATGTTGGAACGGCAACGCCGAGGCGTGGACGAAACTCGCGCGTGCGGGCTACGACACGTACCGCGATCATCTAAACACGCCGACGTTCATGGCGATGCTGCCGCTC
>RGBZ01000080.1 GCA_009919365.1 bacterium | reverse complement strand
CGGAAGCCCCGCTACGGGTGAAGCCTGCCTCGTCTGTCCGTATCACGGCTGGAGCTACGGTCAGAGCGGCGAGGTGAAGCGCATCCCTGCGGTTCACGGTCGCGCGATCCCACGACGCGCGCGCATTGAGCGTTACGCCGCCGTTGAGCACATCGGACTCGTTTGGGTGCTTCTTGAGCCAGGCCCAGGCGGCTGGGAGAACCCAGCGCCGCTCTATCCACTCCCCGAGGCGCCATGGTGGGGCGATCCTTCGCTACGAACCATTCCGATCACCACGTATGACTGGAAGTGTTCACCAGCGCGACGCATTGAGAACTTCATCGACTTCAGCCACTTCCCGTGGGTGCATGAGGGGGTCCTCGGCGACCGCGCAAAGCCGCTCAGCCCAGAGCATGTGGTGGAGAGCAGCGAGACCACGATCAGCTTCCAGATCGCGCTCGAAGAGCCGCAGACGAGCGTGAAGGGCGATGTCGCCCCTGGTACCAAGGTGCAGCGCGATCCAACCACGTACACGGTGCACCTGCCGTATTCGGTGACCCTCGACCAGCAACTCCCGGAAGGGAATCGCTTTGTGTTGTTTATTGCTGCGTCACCACTCTCCGCAAAGGAGACGCGGACATTCACATGGAACGCCCGAAGCTATCGCCTTGATCCTGCAAACGACACAGAGCTTGCTGATTTCCAGCGACTGATTCTTGATCAAGATCAGCCGATCACCGAATCGCAGCGCCCGGAAGCACTGCCAGTTGACCTCTCAGCAGAGCTCCATATCGCTGGGCCTGATCAGGCATCAATTGAGTTCCGCCGTCATCTCGGCAAGATTGCGGCGAGCCGTCGCGCTGGAGAGAGCGCTACGAAGTAGCAGCCACTGCGTCAACGCGCAAGATCCTCCAGGCAAACGGGACAGAGCCAATCAAGATGGCTCCCGACAACACAAAGAGCGGGAGTGCGCCGAGTTCGCCATAGAGAACGCCTCCAACGATTGAGGCGATAGAGACGGCGAGACCAAACGAAACGGCTTGAAAGAGCGCCTGCCCCGTGGCCTGCAGTGCGAGGGGCACAATCGCGCGAATGGTCAAGACGCTGCCGAGGAGGGTGCACGCAAATCCGATGCCGCACAGCGCACGGATAACGCCGAGGGTGAGCGGTGACACATCGAGCGCGTACCCGAAACTGCAGAGGCCGAGTGCGATGAGCCCAACGGAGTAGACGGCACGCATGCCAAAACGCAGGGCGACCGCTCCTCCGATGAGGAAGAACGGAATCTCCACGGCCGCAGAGATGGTTGCTGCCAGCGTGACTGCGGCTGCGTCGCCACCAACCTCTTGAATGCGTAGTGATCCGTAGGCGTAGAAGATTCCGGCACCAAGGTTGGTGAGTAGGCTCAACAGGAGGAACGAGAGAAGCTTCGGCGACTGCGTAAATGCCAAACTGACCGTACCGAATCGATCGCGCCAGTTTCCAGCCACCGCAATCTCCGCATTTCCTCCGGCAAGTTCGCTGCGCTCCGCCTCGAGCTCATCTTCAGTTGCGGCGCTATGTGGCCGATGAGTGATTCGTAGGCCGATGGTTCCAGCGAGCACGATGAGTGCACCTGCGGCATAGAGTGGTCCAACGAGTACCGCGCCGCCAGCAACCACGAGCACGCCGCTAACCAGGCCGGTTGCGGCATAGCTCCCACTTGTCACGGCGCGCAGAGTTCCCCAGTTCCCCTTCACCTCGGCGAGACGCTCCATACCGATCGCATCGAGGAGCGGCACGATCCCTGCTCCCGCAAATGCCGCAAGCATCGAGCCAGGAATGCCCGCTGCTGGACCGGCCGCAAATGCAAACACGCCGATGGCGGTGGCAAAAATCGCGAGACGGAACGCCGCGACGCGTCCGAGGGTGGCGTCGCCGAGGTGGCCCCAGATTGGCGCGGCAGCAAGTGAGAGGACCGAGTTCACCGCACCAACCAAGCCAATCGCCTCAAAGGAGACGCCGCGATCGCGAAAAACGATCGAACTAAAGGGGAGGTAGCACGCCTGCATGATCCCAACAACAAGATAGAGGTACGAGGCGCGACGCATACCAGGTCGGAGCAACATGAGGTTCATGTCGCTACATTACTGGCTCGTTGTCGCCCCCGCTCTGTGCGCCATCGTTGCGCTCGCGAACGAGGTTGACGAAGCGCGTCTGATCTTTCACGAAGTAGAGCTGACCCGCGCCGGTTGGGCCGTTACGGTGCTTGGCGATACTGAAGTCAATCGCCTCACCAACCGCATCCGTCTCTTCAACACGATCAGCCTTGCGCCACAAAAAGATTACAACGTCAGCGTCCTGCTCAATGGCTCCCGATTCACGGAGGTCAGAGAGGCGTGGCTCCTTTGACTCACCGCGCATCTCCGTCTGGCGCGAGAGCTGGCTCAGCGCGAGCACCGGAATGCCAAGTTCACGGGCGAGTGCTTTGAGGCCGCGCGAAATCTCAGACACCTCTTGCACGCGGTTTGATTCGCGGCCCGACGAGCCAGGCTGCATCAGTTGCAAGTAGTCAACGATCAGTAGATCAAGCCCGTGCTCCATCTTCAGCCGCCGCGCCTTTGTGCGCAGCTCCATCACCGAGATGCTCGCGGTGTCGTCGATAAAGATCTTCGCGCGTGAGAGGCTCTCCATAGCCCCAGCAATCTTTGGGAAGTCCATCTCAGCGAGGAAGCCACTGCGCAACTTGAACGAGTCAATCTTCGTGACGCTTGACAGCAAGCGCAGTACGAGCTGCTCCTTGCTCATTTCTAGCGAGAAGACGCCGACCGATTTTCCTTCGCGGACCGCGGCGAACTCGGCAATGTTCAGAGCGAGCGAGGTCTTGCCAACGGAGGGTCGCGCTGCAAGCACGATGAAGTCAGACGCCTGCAGACCTTGTGTCTTGCTGTCGATGTCGGTGAAGCCGGTGCGCAGGCCCATCAGCTGTCCGCGGTTCTGATGCAAATGATCCAGTCGCTCATATGCCTGGCCGAGCAGCGTCTCAAGTGCGGTGAATCCCGACAGTGTCCTCCGCTCGCTGATGGCAAAGAGTTCAGACTCGGCGCGATCAATCGCTTCGATAGCGTCGGCGGGATCTTCGTAGCCGATGGACGCAATACGGCCGGCAGCGCTGATCAGTCCGCGCAGCACCGCCTTGCGCTCCACGATCTTTGCGTACTGCTTGGCGTGCACCGCTGTAGGGGTGCGGTCGCAGAGATCCGCGAGTGCTGCGCGTCCGCCGATCTCTTCGATCTGACCGCGGCGCTCCAGCTCTTCGGAGACGGTGAGGATGTCAATTGGTTGCCGCTGCTCGTAGAGCGATAGGACGGCCGAGTACACCTTACTGTTCGCCGGCTTGTAGAAGTCCGATGCCTTGAGCGTTTCGGAGACCTCGGTGATCGCGTCGCCATCAATAAGAATGGCACCGAGTACGGATTCTTCGGCCTCAGAGGACTGTGGCGGGAGTTGGTTGGACATGCTTCTATTCTCTCAGCCGCACCGTAAACGCTCTAGATGGATGCCCACAAATCTGCCTCAATCTCTCCACGAAGAGGGGATCGGGCCCCTTCGGCTGTGGATAAGTCGGCGCCCGGCGCCGAGGCGCGAGCTAGTGAACGCGGCGCAGAACGCCGACGAGCACGCCCTGCACGTTCACTGCGGGGTAGTACATCGGCTTGTACGCCTTGTTGGCGGGTTGCAGGCGCACCCGACCCGTCTCGCGGAAGAGCTGCTTCAGCGTGACCTCGTTCTCTTCGACCTGTGCGACCACGATGTCGCCATCGGCGGCCACCTTGCTCGGCTTGATCACCACATAGTCGCCGTCGGCGATTTGGGCATCGATCATGGAGTCGCCACGAATCTTCAACAGGTAGGAGTCGGGGGTCGACATGAACTCAGGGACGGCGACCGTCTCGGAGCGCTCCTCGTAGGCCTCGATCGGCCCACCGGCGGCAATCTGCCCCACCACGACCAGCTCGCGGGCGGCCATCGGCAGGTTCGTTGTCTCGAGCTCGCTGTCGATCTCCAGAAGGGAGCGGCCGCGGGCGGTGAGGCGCACGGAACGTGAGAGCCCAGCACCACGCTCAATCAGCCCCTCCTGCTCAAGGGTCTCAAGGTGGTGGTGCACGGCCGAGGGGGCGGCAAGCCCAACCAGGTCGGCGATCTCTCGCACGGTCGGTGGCGTGCC
>RGBZ01000079.1 GCA_009919365.1 bacterium | reverse complement strand
CAGGGAGTCGCCTCGCCGCCGGCACACTCCTCACCGATGCATCGATCGTGATGCGTGCAACGCAGGTTGGTGCGAACACCACGTTGGCCCGCATCGTGGCCATGGTCGAGCGCGCGCAGGGCTCCAAGCCCGCCATTGCCCGCCTTGCCGATCGCATCTCCGAGGTATTCGTGCCGGCAATCCTGTTGATCGCCGTCGCCACCTTTGTTGGCTGGTACCTGCTCGGCGCCGAGCCGCGCCTAGTGCGCGCCGTGGCGACCGCCATCGCCGTGCTCGTGGTCGCCTGCCCCTGCGCCATGGGCCTTGCCACCCCCACCGCCGTGATCGCGGGCACCGGCCGCGGTGCCGAGGCGGGAATCCTGGTGCGCGACGCCGCCATCCTCGAAGCGGCGGGGAAGCTGCGCGCCGTGGTCTGGGATAAGACCGGCACCCTCACTCTCGGTCAGCACGCCCTCGTCGGCCGCTTTGCGCTCGCCACCGGCCCACTCAAGGGCGACACCGATCGCCTCCTACAGATCGCCGCCGCCGTCGAGAGCCCATCAGAGCACCCACTCGCCCGCGTGATCGTGCGAGCCGCCGGCTCCGTCGCAACAACGGCCACCGACTTCGTCATGCACGCCGGTCACGGGGTGAGCGCCAACATCGATGGTGCAACGGTGCGCATCGGCACCGAGGCATTCACCGGCACCACGAACACCGAGCTCACCAGTTGGGCAACAGCAGAGGCGGCCGCGGGACGCACGCCACTCTTCGTCTCAATGAACGGCGAGTCAGCCGGCGCACTCAGCCTCGCCGACACCGTTCGCCCAGAGAGCGCCGCCGCGATTCGCGCACTCACCGCCCGCGGCATTGAGTCGTGGATCATCAGCGGCGATCGCCAAGAGGTGGTCAACGCCATCGCCCGCGACCTCAACATTCCGCTAGCGCGCGCCCGTGGCGGCATTCTTCCTGGCGGCAAGGGCGATGCGATCGCCGAGATTCGGCGCAGCAGCAGCAGCGGACCGGTGGCAATGGTGGGGGATGGCGTGAACGATGCGCCGGCACTCGCTGCCGCTGACGTGGGCATCTCCATGGGTGGCGGCACCGAGATTGCCATCGACGCATCAGCTGCAATGCTGAGCGGCGCCGACCCGCGCGGCGTGCCGCTCCTTGTTGACCTCTCGCGCGCCACCACCCGCATCATCAAGCAGAACCTTGCCTGGGCCTTTGGCTACAACATCCTCCTCGTGCCCCTCGCCGCCGGCCTCTTGCTGCCGACGTTTGGCATCGGTCTCGACCCAGCACTCGCCGCGGCCGCCATGGGTGGATCGAGCGTGACGGTGGTGCTGAATGCCTTGCGGCTGCGAAGGCTGCCGTTGGACCGGGAGCGTTTGAGTTAGGACGCTCCTGCTAGGATCCACGTATCCGAACCAGATTCGTATCTGTGGAGGCAATAAATGCACGGTTTCCTCTACCAAGACATCAGCTTCAGCTACCGCCGCAAGGGTCAAGGCGAACTCGCCGTATTGGAGCGACTCACCTGGAACGTGTCCAAAGGCGTTACAGCCCTCCTTGGGCTGAACGGCGCAGGCAAGAGCACGCTCCTGTCAATTGCAGCAACGGCACTGATGCCGAAGAGCGGCAAGATTTCGCTGAACGAACTTGATTCGCGCGATCAGCAAACCCAATTTCGAAAGCGCGTGGCATGGATGCCCCAGCAATATCGAGCAGTACCGGGGCTCACCGTGCGAGAGCAAGTGGCGTACTCCGGTTGGCTAAAGGGGTTGAGTCGTGATGACTCTTGGCAGGGGGCAATCTCAGCCCTGGCACGCGTCGCGCTGCAAGATCTAGCTGATCGCCCTGCAAGTGAACTCTCCGGAGGCCAGCAACGACGAGTTGGCCTTGCGAGCGCCCTTGTTCATGATGCAGAAGTGTTGCTGCTCGATGAGCCGACTTCTGGTCTCGACCCGGAGCAGCGATCCATGTTTCGTGAGTTGCTAGTAGCTGTTGGAGCGGACCGCACAGTTATTGTCGCGACCCACGACACCGGAGAAATTTCAAACGCCTATAAGAACGTTGCTGTGCTTCACGCAGGAAATATCGCCTTTGACGGCGCCTTGCAGGACTTTGCGGCGCGTGCCCCAGCGGGGAGTGAGCGCCCGATTGAATCCGCATTTCTAGCTTTAATCTCTGGAGGCAGGTAGGTGCGTCTTCGCACATTGCTCAGAATATCTCCCGCAGTTTGGTTGACCCTGCCCACGCTGATTCTGTCCATCCTCTATGTGACTAAGGCGACCTACCCGACCAACTACGGTGTCGCAGCGACGGCGGGCGCGACCTCTTCTATGGCTTTCTTGGTGGGATTTGTCGCGATGACTGCGGCATGGGAGGCTGCTCGGCTTCGTCGCGGTGGCATTTGGGATGCGCCACATACACGTTCTAGATTTGACATCACCATCATTGCGGTAACCCCCTCGATTCTATTGGGAGCTGTATTCCTACTCGGAACTGTCGTGGCTGCCTCTGTCTACGGTCAGTCCGGGATGCCTGAGATTCGCATCGTGGCCGTTGGATTCGTTGCAATCTGCGCTTGGAGCCTGGTGGGGTTCCTTGCAGGGCTACGACTCCCCATGTCGGTGTCGCTGCCGAGCATGCTCTTGGCCCCATTCCTCTGGTTCGCCTTTGTGCCAGCACTCCCTGTGGCATGGTTGCGACAGCTCAGCGGCATGTACCGAGATTGCTGCCGGATCGGTGCTGATATATCACCGGCAGCGTTGCTCGCAGGCCTGATTATGAATGTGACAATCATCGTCGTAGCGCTCTATGCGATCGGCGCTGTTCGCATGCGGTGGTCACCCATCGTCGCAACCGCAATGCTCGTTGTAGGGGTGATGATCAGCAGCGCGTTCGCCTGGAATGTTGGTCCGATCCCGGAAGTGGCGCGCGATCGGTCCGCCTTAAAGTGCAGCACATTTAGCGCAGTAGAGTTGTGCCTGTGGCCCGAGCACGACGGTCCCACGTCAGTATTTCGGCCGACGCTGAATGCAGTGATAGTGGAACTGGCTCGTGAGGATCTACCGATTCCAAGCCGCTGGACTGAGGAGCTCGCGGTCTCATCGTCAGCGGACACTCTCGGGCTCGACTTGTGGAAGTCAGACCCAGATTCAATTCGCTGGTCAATCGCACAGGGACTTGCGCCGTGGCCCGCGTGTTCGGAGGCTTCAGACTCAGGGTTTAGCGAAACCTCAATTGATGTGTTGCGGGGCTGGTGGTTCACTGCGATGGGTGGTTCCGAGGAGATGCTGCAAGAGAATCTCGGATGGCTGATCGCAGAACCGTCCGCATTTGGCGTGCCTCCCATCAAGGAGCTGTATAGCGCCGTTGGCGCCGCGTCAGTCGTGTCACGCGTTGCTTGGCTGAAGCGGCTTACATCCTTGGCTGCAGTATGCCAATCGCCTGATGACTACAGCGTTCAATAGCGTGTCTCTGTATCGAAAAGTTCGCCGAGTTAATCTGATCACTCTTTCGGTCGTCGGGTCGGCACTTCTGTTGCAAGTCCCGGCCAGCGCAATCTCTATTCGGGTGAGCCCCATTGGCGCACCGCTGATGATCGCCCTCTTCATCGCTGTGGGGTTGCCAAGCGCCTTAGGATTTGGTCTGTCTAGCGGACTTCCCGCGCAAGAGTCCGTAGCAGCGCGCCACATACGTCGCTATGACGCGGTTCTTGTGGCCTCAAGCGTTTTTGGATTCTTGGCTCTTGGAGCAGTCGGCGCGCAGGTCTCAGCGGGATTCAATGCTGCAGATGTAGGCGATACGTACCTGATTGCGACACGAGCCCTCATGACCTACATAGGCTGGCTACTCGTTGCCCGATTCTTTGTTGGATGGCGCGCCGCTTCTGTTGCGCCGGCACTCTATCTCCTGGCGGTTGGAGTTTTTGGTGTTGCTGAAGAGACTACTGCGGCTGGATGGGCTTGGATCGGACTCCCGGCGAATGACGGTTGGGCCTGGGCGTGTACGTGGATATTGCTTGGGTTGGGTGCAGCGCTCTGGGCTTGGCGCCCTAACTGGTCAGTCGAGGTTGCCGCGGTCTAACCCAGAAACGGACGCAGCTCCACCCGTCGATTGCACGCGCGAGAACCATCCACCGCAAAGGCCTGTGCCTGCTCTGCAGAAGCGGCCTCTATGATCCAGAAGCCGCTGTAGTGCTCTGAACCGCTAGAGAGTGATCCAGGGGTGAT
>RGBZ01000078.1 GCA_009919365.1 bacterium | reverse complement strand
GGTGGCGGGCTCTGGGCCCGCGCCGAGCTTCTTGCCGAGATGGCACCGATCGAGCACGGCGGCGACATGATCCATAGCGTGCGCCTGCGCGACGCCGACTTCACCACTGGAACGCAGCGATTTGAGGCTGGCACCCCCGATGCGTCGGGCGCCGTTGCCCTCGCCGCCGCCTGCGACCTGCTCGACGAGTTCGGTCGCGACAAGATCCACGCGCACGAGGCGCTCATGATCGAGCGGGTGATTCGCGAGCTCCCCGAGGTGCTCCCCGACGCTCGAATCCTTGGCCCGCGCGACCGCACCCAGCGCGCTGGCGTGGTGGCCTTTTCGAGTGAGTTGATTCATGCCCACGACCTCGCCGAGATCCTGGACCGCCGCGGCGTGGCGATTCGGGCTGGCTTCCACTGCGCGCAGCCACTCCACGAGCAGCTCGAACTCAGCTCATCGGCGCGTGTGAGCGTTGCCCCATACACCACACACGACGACCTCGACGCACTCTTTGTCGGCCTCCGAGAGGCCCGCACGGTCTTTGAGGGCTGATCAATGGGTGGTATGGACGACCTCTATCGCGAGCAGATCCTCGAGCATCATCGTCGTCCGCACAATCAGGCGCCGCTCGTTGCGCCGAGCGTTAGCCTTGAGGGGCGCAATCCGAACTGTGGCGACGTCATCAATTTGCAGTTGCAACTCGACGACGCAGGCATGGTCACCGACGTTGCCTTCAGTGGCCGCGGCTGCGCTATTTCGCAGGCCGGCACGTCGCTCATCACCGACGAGCTGCGCGGTAAGCGCATCGACGAGATCCTGGCGCTTAACAGTCCATTCGTCATGGAACTGCTTGGGGTTGAGGTTGGCCCCACGCGCATTCACTGTGCGCTCCTCGGACTCGAGACGGCGCAGAAGGCTATTGCAAGCCTGCGCAGTAAGTAAGTCGAGAACGAGCACGGTACGATGTCAGCCATGAGTGCAGCAGAGCTAATTGCATCGGTCGCAGGTGAGCCGTCGATCTGTCGACGCTCGCCTGTTCCTCGCCTGCGACCGCTCGCGCGCTAATCGCCCGCTCCGGTCGATCAGGCTCCATCGGCGCAGTTCGCGCCCCAACAACCATTGAGCCTGAGGTACCACACATGTCACAGATGACCGACTCACGAGGATTCCGTTCCGGCGCAGCGCTGAGCGTCGTGCTCCTTCTTGCTGCCACGTATCTCTACCTACAGCCAGCAACGCAGCAGATTGGCGTTGGGCTGATCGTCGCGATCTCCCTCGCAATGCTGTTGAGTGCCGCAACTGGTTTGCGGGTCAGCCTGCTCGCACTCCCGTTCCGCATCTTGCGTGAGCGCGGCGTGATCGCGGCACCAAAGCCAGCCGACCTTCAGCCAGTTCCCGGCCTGCGCCTCGCACAGGTGATGGGTGGCACGATGATTCTTGGTGGCGTGATCCTGCAGCAACTCATTGGCGCAAACCTAATCTCGGTCGGGCTCGTCGCGATTGTGGCCACGCTACAGACGTTCCTCGCGATCACTGGCATCTGCGTGGCGTGCAAGCTCTACGGCATCGTCGTCTGGTTTGAGAACCGAAAGCTTCCAGCCGGCACGCCGAAGATCGCAAAGCAGAAGATCGACCTCGGCAAGAGATAAACGGTTCGCTTGCTAAGCGGTTAGCGAGGCGCGGTCGTTGCGGCGATTCCAGGCGGTCTTGATGAACGCCAGGATCGTGCCAACGAGGAACTTAAAGATGAGGTCGGCCTGAACGATCTGCAACATGGTGATGACGTCATACCCTTCGACGCCAAAGAACGCGACGATCGTAAAGATTGACGAGTCGAGCGGCACGCTCACGGCGTTACTTGAGAGCACGCGCACGAGCCACGATCGCGTGCGCAGGCGGTGATAGATCTCGGTGTCGATTCCCTCAGAGATCAGGATGGCGAGGAACGAGGCGACCAAGAATCGCGCTGGCGTGTTGGTTGCCATGGCCACGACAACGTTCACGAGTGCCGCGATGCCAATCATGAGGAAGACTGGTCGACGTCCGAGCCCGGCCCTCGCGCTCGCCTGGTGGGCGAGATCGCGAATTGTGAAGGTGATGCCGAAGGTGATCGTGCCCGCGGAGAGCAGTCCAAATGGGCCAAGGTCGATGAACTTGTCGACGAGCAGGTTGCTCACGGCAACGACTGACACGTAGGCGACGATGAGAGCAACGAAGCTGTATTTACTTGCGACTCGCAGGCTCACTAGCATTTGGCGATCCTAGTACATCACGGTTTTTGTGAGGTGATGTGGGGCGTGCGTCGCGTGATAGCTCTTCCAGAGCCGGTAGTCCACCTGCGGAGAGATGAGCTGCATCTCTACAGGCCGAAGCAAATTGATCTCTTCTACGAGTCGCGCCACCGCGTAGATGGAGAGTGCGCGTAGTTCGATCTCTTCTTCCGAGTCGCGAGGGATTTCGGTGCCGACTGCGATCTTCTCTGATAACGCTGGGCTGTAGTGGAAGATGTCGAACAGGTTGAGGGCGACGGGAACGATGTAGTCGGCAAAGGCGGTCAACAGTTGCGGATCGCTCAAGAGGGGCGTACCAATCTTCTTCAGCTGCATGTGCAGCGTCCACAGGCCGAGCTGCCCAAGCTTCATGAACTGCACCCGGTGGCCGTGCCACTCTGAGGCATCGTTGAACCGTGGGAAGTCGCTCGCGAGGCGCTCGAGTACACCAGAGCCATTGTCGTACAGGGCCCCGCTGCAGTCCTGGACCCAGTTCCACCACGATCCCTCGTAGCGAGCCTCAAGCACCGTTCCGACCTCGCGCAGCGCGGCAACACGCTCGTCGATGAGTGGGATCTCGAGGGTATCGGCGAAGAGGCGGCGCAGATCGGCCGCGGTGACGGTCGACATCCAGGCACCACTCGTGACGGGCGTCCCTGAGAGCAACCCTTGGTGCAGCTTGGCGACCATCGCCTCGCTATCAACGAAGTGCTGCCCCAGATACGTCGTGGTGTACTTCTCTGAGGTTGCGAAATCGGTGAAGGCAAAGTTCAGCGTGTTGACCAGCATGGTGAACTCGGTGAGCTCCTTGGCGCGCGGCTCGATCGGAAAGAGTGGCGAGAGGCCGGCGGAGATTGGCGCGAACTCTTCGTACGCCATCCAGCGGGCTACCGCACGGATCGCCTCTTCGGATACCTGAATGTGGCTCGCCCCGTTGACGACGGGGAGCACTGAGGCGAGGACCGCACCCTGCCAGATTGGGCTCTCACGTCGGGGCATCATGCAGGCACCATACGATGCATACTACGCGCCTCTGGCGGCATGAGTGCCGCGGGCACGGCATGATCGTTGTGATCACAAATCTTGATTGGTAGGGCGACCAAAGCTGAAGGGGAGAGGTCATGAGCGCAGCGCGAATCCTTGTCGTTGGCAGCACCATGATGGACCTCATCTCGTACGCCAAGGTCATTCCGAATGCCGGTGAAACGCTCGTTGGCGATCGCTTCCAGATGGGCTTCGGCGGCAAGGGTGCGAACCAGGCGGTGCAGGCGGCACGTTTCGGCGCCCCTGTTGCCATGGTCAACGCCGTCGGTGATGACGCGTACGGCGCATCGCATCTGGCGAACTTCGTGCGGGAGGGGATCGATACGCGTTGGATGCGCACGGTTCCAGGTTCAAGCGGGGTCGCCCCGATCTGGGTCGACGCGAATGGAATCAACCGCATCATCATCGTCCCTGGCGCGAACAACGACACCGACCCCGCTGTCGCTGAGGCGGCGGTGCGCGACTTCAAGCCGACGATTGTCGTCGGCCAGTTTGAAATTCCACAAGCAACGACGCTCGCGGCTTTCCGTGCAGCACGTGCCGCCGGAATCACCACCCTGCTGAATCCAGCCCCTGCTGCACCAATCGATCCAGAACTTCTCGCCGTCTCTGACTGGCTCGCCCCCAACGAGATGGAGTTCACCACACTTTTCGGCGGCTCAGCGATCGGCGACGGTGCAGATGAACGCATCCTTGCCGCAGCAGCGAAAAGTGGCGTCAACCTGCTAGTCACCCTCGGCGGCCACGGAGCCGCCATCGCCGAGCGCGGTCAACCGATTCAGCGTGTCAGCGCGCCGAAGGTCACGGTGGTTGATACAACGGGCGCGGGCGACTCCTTCCTCGGCGCCTTCTCCTTTGGTCTCGCCAGCGGCCTCACGCCGGTGCGCGCTGCGGAACTTGCCGTAGCCTGCGCCTCGCAGAGCGTGCAGAAGCCAGGCACACAGAGCAGCTATCTATCAAAGGAAGAGGCGGCAGCACTCGCCGCACCGTATCTAGCGGGAGGAGCACACTGATGGCAGCAACCGAGAGCGACGG
>RGBZ01000077.1 GCA_009919365.1 bacterium | reverse complement strand
CTTGCACCGAACACCACCAGCCGCATCGTGGGCAAGTCGGTCTGTAAGGACGGCGGCGTTGCAACCTACCGCGGTACGGTTCGCGTGGCCCCGGGCGCAACTGGCGTCACTACGAGTGTGCGCTGCGATGCGCTGATCCTCGACGAGGGGAGCCGCTCCGAGACCTATCCATACATCGATATCCAAGAAGACGACACGTCGATGAGCCACGAGGCCACGGTGGGCCGTGTCTCCGACGATCAGATCTTCTATCTGATGAGCCGCGGAATGACGGAGAACGAGGCAACGAATCTGATCGTGCAGGGCTTCCTTGAAGTGTTCACTAAGGAGTTGCCAATGGAGTACGCCCTTGAGTTCAATCGCCTGATTCGACTCGAGATGGAGGGGGCCCTCGGGTGACCCGCCGCGCACTCGCAGACCTGCCACTCGAGTGGGCATCCACCGACACCATCGCCAAGCTCAGCCCCGGGGGTGCTGGCCTCCCTGAGCGCACGGTGGCGCTCGCCGCGTTCAACACCCTCCCAACCGAGTCGAACCTGCTCTTCACCGGATACGTTGACCTGCGAGCGGCAGAGGTGGAGCGCGCCGCCCCCGCGGTTCTTCCGCAGGAGATTCGAGCACTTTCCGACGCTGCGCTCCCAGAGGGCGCCGCTGCGCTGATTGAGATCTCAAGCGCAGGAGTTGGCGCATACATCGGTGCGGAGGCCACCGCCGCTGGCCTGAACGTTGCCCCCCTTAATGCAGCCACACCGATGGGCGGCGCAACCGAGGATCGGACCGCTGCGCTGGTTGCCGCACTTTGGAACACTGGCGTCTCCATCTCCATTGGCGCCGGTCGTCTGACCGCACCGATCGTGATTCGCGTTGTTGCCCCAGAGGCGGGTGCGTCACTCATTGCTCGGATCGCGGTGACCCTTGGCGACGGCGCACACGCCTCGATTGTTGAGGAGATCAGCGGTAGCGCTGCAGCGCCTGGTATGGCCACCTCGCTCTTGGCGACGAGCAGCGAGATCACGCTCGGCGCCCGCGCAACGCTCTCCCTCTCGTCGATTCAAGACCTCCCCGAAGATCGTGCCTATGTGACCGTTCGTCGTCACACGTTTGATGAGAAGGCGCAGCTGCAGCTCGCCGTGGCGCAGGTCGGCGCACGGCTGGTGCGCGGGCGTATTGATCACCTGCTTTCCGGCGACGGATCCGGAGTTCGTCAGGTTGAGGTCGTCTTCGGCGCTGGCGATCAAATCCACGACCTCACCACCTACAGCCTGCACTCTGGCCAGAAGACGGTCGGCGACCTGCTGGCGAAGGGTGTGTTCGCCGGAAACGCGCGTGGCTACATCAAGGGGGTCACGACGATTCCGCGCAGCGGACGCGGTACCAACTCGTACCTCGGTGAGTTCGGCATGCTCCTTTCAAAGACGGCGCGCAGCGTGGCGATCCCATCACTGTGGATCGACCAGCCGGACTGCGAGCGCGCGGCGCACGGCAGCTCTGTTGGGCCAATCGACCCAGCCCAGATCTTCTACCTGCGTTCACGCGGGCTGACCGATGCCGAGGCGCGACGCACCATCGTGATGGGCTTCCTAGAGCCCGTCGTTGCTGCACTCCCACTCGATGCCGAGGCAGAGCGTCTGCGCGACGTGCTCGCCGAGAAGCTCGACGCTGCGCTGGCGAAGCAGCCTGCCACTCTCGCCTCCTAAGCGCGCCGCATGCCAGCTGAGCGGCTCTTTCCAGCAGTCGAACTTCCTGACGGCACGATGCGCCTCGCCTGGCCAGGCGGCGTTGCCATCCTGGTGGTGAATCGCGGCGGCAAGCTCTTGGCAGTCGACGGCCTACACCTCTCACGATTCGACCTGGAGAGCGGCGAGCCGCTTGATCCACCCGCAGAGATTCCGCTCGGGGTTCACGTGGTGAGCGTCGACGATCAGGGCTGGGTGGTTCTTCAAACCTAGCCCTGCACAGCGCGCTAGGATGGGGGCGACGCGCAGCACCTGCGCAGGAGGGGAGCCCCAATGCAAGAGATCAAGGATCGCGCCGCAAGCCTCGACGGACTAGCGCTTGAGCGCGACGCAATCTTCTTGTACGACGCCCTCGCCAAGATTGAGAAGGATCCTGCGCGCCGCAGCGCCTTTGAGCGCATCGCCACCAGCGAGCGCCGGCATGCCGCCATTTGGGAGGCGAAGCTCCTCAGCCTCGGCGAGCGAGTACCCGCCACCAAGCGTCCAAGTTGGCGCGTGCGACAGATCACACTGCTCGCGCGACTCTTCGGCACGCGTGCCGTGAGCGACATGGTCAAGGCGCTGGAGGGCTACGAAGAGGAGGTCTACGGTGCGCATAGCGACGTGCCAGAGGTCACAGACATTGCCGCCGATGAGGCGAAGCACGCTGATATCTGGCGTGAGCTCGATGGAGAGAAGAGTGTCGGCGCGCATCGCGCTGCGCTCGCGGCGACGAAGGCGCGTGAGCCGTGGCACCGCGCCGGCAACAGCGGCACGCTGCGGGCGACGATCTTTGGTGTCTCTGACGGGCTTGTCTCCAATGCCGCCTTGGTGATGGGCATTGCGGGCGCCACGACCGCCAGCGGTCAGGGCAGCTTCGTGGTGCTCGCCGGCGTCGCGGGTCTCCTTGCCGGCGCATTCAGCATGGCGGCAGGCGAGTACGTATCAATGCGCAGCCAGACCGAACTCCTGGAGCGTCAGATCGAGTTGGAGCGTGCAGAACTCGAGGCGATGCCTGACGAGGAGGAGGCGGAGATTGCATCGATCTATCGAGGGCGTGGCTTCCCCCCTGATGAGGCGCAGGCGATTGCCAAACGCCTGATGATCAATCCAGAAGTTGCACTGGAGACGCTCATCCGTGAAGAGCTCGGCCTCGACCCCGAGGAGCTAGGCTCCCCCTGGGGTGCATCCATCGGCTCGTTTATCGCCTTTGCGATCGGTGCATTTGTGCCGCTCCTGCCCTTTATCTTGCTGAGCGGATCTACCGCACTTCTCGTGAGCATCGCCTTGACGGCGGCAGCACTTTTTAGCGTTGGTGCCGCGGTCAGTCTGTTGACCGGAAAGTCGGCAATCTACACAGGGCTACGACAACTTGCGATCGGCGCCGCAGCGGCGGCCATCACCTACGCCGTTGGCTCACTGATCGGGGTCAACGTCTAAATGTTTCCAACGCCGCCCGACTCCGTCCTGATTGCGATCGGGCCGTTGGTCATTCGCTGGTACGGGTTGCTCTACGCCGTCGGACTGCTCGTCGCCTATCGATTTATGGTGCGCGAGGCACGTCGTCGCTCGCTGAATGAGAAGCTCATCCTCGACGGGCTGATCATCATCTCGATCGCCGCGCTTGCCGGTGGCCGCCTGTATCACGTGATCGACGCCTGGGATCGACTCTACGCAGCGAATCCGATCGCCGCGATCATCCCGCCGTACGAGGGACTCGGCGCACCAGGAGGTCTCATTACGGGAGTCATCGCGCTGGTCGTGATCCTGCGCCGCTGGCGCCAGGAGCCGTGGGGCTGGGTTGACGTTGCGGGACCGGCGATCTTGGTGATGCAGGCCATCGCACGTTGGGGGAACTGGTTCAACCAAGAGCTCTATGGCACACCCACTGACCTCCCCTGGGGAATCGCGATTGACTGCGTCCATCGGGCCGTCAGTGTCTCGTGCGCCGCCGTTGGTGATGCGACAACGTTCCACCCGCTCTTCCTCTACGAGTCACTCTCAGGCCTGGCGGGTGCACTGATCCTTCCTGCGCTCGGGCAGCGACTGAAGGGGCACCTCCTCCCTGGCATGATCGGCCTCGCCGCCGTCGCCTGGTACAGCGTCACTCGCATCGCCCTTGAGGGGCTTCGACTAGAGAATTGGCAGGTGGGCGGCATTGCAACCGCCTACTTCGTCATGGGGGCGGCGCTGCTCGCCACGCTGGCGGTCGCCATCGTGCGCTTTCGTTCGGTCACCCCCGCCAAGAAGCGGCGCCAGCGGTAGGATCAGCGTGCTCGGTGATACCGCCGAGAGAGGAGGGCACATGGCAAAGATTCAGCGTCGCAAGGTCACCGTCATCGGTGCAGGGAACGTGGGCGCCACCACCGCGCAGCGCATCGCTGAATCAGGACTTGCCGATGTCGTACTGATTGACATCATTGAAGGACTCCCACAGGGGAAGGGGCTTGACCTCGCCGAGGCGGCGCCAGTCGTGGGCCATGACGCCCGCATCATTGGCACCAACAACTACGACGACACGGCGAACTCCGATGTGATCGTCGTCACCAGTGGGATCGCCCGAAAACCAGGGATGAGCCGCGACGATCTACTCAATACCAACGCCGGCATTGTTCGCAGCGTGGTGACTGAGTCAACGAAGCGCTCAC
>RGBZ01000076.1 GCA_009919365.1 bacterium | reverse complement strand
CGCCCCATCGTTGCCGCCGGTCCGCCACCAAGCGTGTAGGCACCAGCGAGGCCATCTTCGTCGAGGCGTGCGGCGTGCGAGAACTCGTGGATAGTGGCAACGATGCCCTTGCGCTTCGCCATGTCGCGCAGTGAGCCGGTGGCCCAGGCATCGATCTGGCTGTCGCTCTGTTCGAGCAGCTTCGCGCGGTAGGCCTGAGGGCTCTCGCTGAGTCCGGTTGCAACCATTCGCGCCCTCCCCTCTTCCGTTAGGTGCTGGCTCCGGCGGTAGGATTCGAACCTACGACATGGCGGTTAACAGCCGCCCGCTCTACCACTGAGCTACGCCGGAATGACCGCGGCCGCTGCCGCGAGCGGAATATTAGCAGGGAGGGCCGTCGCTCCTCCCCGCCGCACGAACCCCCTAGTCGAGGTAGTCGCGCAGCTTGCGGGCGCGCGATGGGTGGCGCAGCTTACGCAGCGCCTTCGCCTCGATCTGACGGATGCGTTCGCGGGTCACGTTGAACTCGGCTCCGACCTCCTCTAGGGTCCGCTGACGGCCATCTTCCAGGCCGAAGCGCAGTCGGAGTACCCGCTGCTCGCGCAGGCTGAGCGACTCGAGTGTGGCGACGATCTGCTCCGAGAGGAGCTGGCTGTTCGCCGCCTCGTCCGGCTTCTTCGCCGCCTTGTCCTCGATGAAGTCCCCGAGGTGGCTGTCCTCCTCTTCGCCAATCGGCGTCTCGAGGGAGACCGGCTCCTGGCTCACCTTGCGCATCTCGCGCACGCGCTCCGCGGTCACCTCTGACTCGGTGACCTTCGTGAGCTCCTTGGCGATCTCATCATCCGTCGCCTCGCGGCCCAACTCCTGGAAGAGTTGTCGCTGCACACGGGTGAGGCGATTCAGCTGCTCATACATATGCACCGGAATGCGGATCGTTCGCGCCTGATCTGCGATCGCTCGCGTGATCGCCTGGCGGATCCACCAGGTTGCGTAGGTCGAGAACTTGAAGCCCTTGATGTACTCGAACTTCTCCACGGCGCGAATGAGGCCGATGTTCCCCTCTTGGATCAGGTCCAAAAAGCTCATGCCGCGACCGATGTACTTCTTGGCGATCGAGACGACGAGGCGCAGGTTCGCTTTCGTCAGCTCCTCGCGTCCGCGCCAACCGAGCTGCACCACAAAGCCCTCGCGTCCGCGGAGCTTGCCAAGGGCTGGATTCTCGGGATCCCAACCCGCCTCGCGAATCCAATCCTTCCCATCCTTGCTGATGTGCTTACCCTGCGCGATCCACGTCTCCAGTGCTGGCCAGGCGATCTCGTCGCGCGCCCAGAGGAAGAGCTTCTGAAGCACACCGTTGTCGCGGCTCTCCATGTCACCTGTTCCTACTGTCGCAAAGGCGAAGTCAATGATCTCCGCCGTCTTCGCTGCGAGGCTGCGTCGGTTTGGATCATTGAATGACTTCACCAGGCTCTTGGCGATCAGCAAGTTCTTCTTGGCGGTTTCGCCCGTCACTTCGCGCGAGGCCTTATCGAAGCCGGTGACCTTGCACTCGTGCACGTGATGCCCCTTAACCCACGCGGCAATCGCTTCGGCATAGGTGGCGTGCGCCTTCGCGGCGAGCGCAGGGTCAAGGCGGTACCACTCCTTCTTCTTGCGCGTCTTGAGCTCCGTCTCGTGATAGGTCCACTGATGCAGGTTGTAGACGGCCTTCCATGGCTCATCGGCCATCTGCTCGCCGAGCTCAATCATCTTCGCGAGGACAACCTCCTCTTCGGCGGTGAGGAGTCCGACGCGGCCAATCTCCTTGAGGTACATGCGAACCGGGTCGTCTACGCCCGTTGATTCGGCGACCGGCTCGACCACGTCAGGTTTCGGAGTTTCTGGCGCGACCTCCGAGACCAGAAGCGCGGCGGCTGCCTCTGGACTGAGCAGCTCTACGCCATCAACCTCAATCTCGGCGAGATCTGCAGCGCCGGGCTCAGCGACGCCGTCGAGTTTCGCTTCCGGGCCAGCTGCCGCCTTCCCCTTCGAAGACTTCCCCTGCGTTTTTGCTGGAGCAGCCTGTGCAACTGGCGCACCCTTCTCGCTCTTTGACTTCGCTCCTGGCGCCGCCGATGTCGCAAGTGAGGCGGACCTCTTCCCCTTCGCGGGAGTAGGTGACACCACGAGCTTTGCCTTAGCGACTGGCTTTGTCGTAACGACCACCTTCGCCTTAGCGACCGACTTTGCCGTAACGGCCACCTTCGCCTTAGCGACCGACTTAGCGGTGTTCTTCGTCGCGGGCTTGGCCGCACTCTTGGCGACTGGCTTCAGCGGAGCGGGCTTCTTCGCAATCGGCTTCGGCGCGGTCCTTGGAGCAGGCTTTGCGGTTGTGAGGGATCCGCGCTTCGCTGCGGGCTTACCTACAGGCTTCGCGGTGGCCTTCGTCGCCGGCGAAACAGCAGGCTTCTGGGCTGACTTGGCGGATGCCTTCGGAGTTGCTCTCACGACAGGTTTTGCCGCAGCCTTCGCAGTGGATTTACCTGCCACGGGCTTCACTGCCGCCACCTTTGCCGGCATGTCGCTCGTCACCTTGCTCGCCTGTTTCACCTTCGTCACTTGCTCCCCCCCTTTGCCGCTGTGAGCACTCCCGACGCCAAGAAGCGTCGGTCGAGCGCCTTGCGCTTTTGTCCTAGATCTCGTTCAGCCTCCATGAGGGATCGAACACGGGCGGCATCGCCCTCCCGTTCAGCCTCAGCAATCTCGCCGCGCGACCAGGCCATCGCCTCGTCCAATCGATCAGCCTCCAGCCGCAAGATGGTCTGATCAATGCCGATGCGAATGCGTGTGAGTTCAACGGTGGCCCCGAGACGAATTGAGAGCGCCTGGGCCAGGCGGCGCTCTTCGCCGTCAATCATGTTTGGTAGGCGTTCTAGTGCATCGACGGTCGTCCCCGCCTCGAGTGCGGCGTCGAGTGCGGCGCGTAAGCCACGCCAGAGCGAGCGTGCAAGCCCGCTGGTAAAGAGCTGATCGGTGAGTACATCACGGACACGCAGCCGCTCCGCAGGCGCCGCAATGAGGAGGCGCAGGAGTTCGGCCTCAGGCGAGGTGACCCCCGCGAGGATCGAGTCCACATCACCATCAGTATCTGCGGCGCGCACGCGATCGGCAGAGATGCGGCTCTCTGCACCCGCCGCCTCAGGGCCGCGCTGGATCATCGCCTCGCGGATCGAGTTCTCGTCCACACCGATGCGTCGCGCAGCTGCCGAGATGTAGCCATCGCGAACAATGGGGTCGCGAAGGCTGCGGAGGATCGGCTTGATGCCGTCGATGGCGCGCTTGCGACCGCCTAGGTCCTTCAAGTCATGTGCCTGGGCATGAGTGTCAATGAGGTACTCCACGACTGGGACCGGCTGCTCAGTAGCCGCGCGCCATGTCTCTGGTTGGTCGCGAACAACCTCGTCGGGATCCTTCCCGTCGGGGAGGCGCACGATCCCCACATCAACAAGCGACGGTCCGCCATCGGCGCCGCCGAGTTCGGTGACAAGGCGTAGCAACTCGGTTGCACCAAAGGCACCCGCCTTCGCCCCTGCCGCGTCAACGTCGTAGGCCAGAAGAATCTTTGATCCGTAACGCAACAGCAGTGCGACCTGCGCTGGGGTGAGGGCAGTTCCCATGCTGGCAACGACATTTGTAAATCCAGACTGGTGCGCCATCAGCGCGTCGGTGTATCCCTCAACGAGCACGGCGGTGCCACTCTTGCGCATGGCTGGCTTCGCCTTGTCAATGAGATAGAGGGTCCGCGATTTGTCGAAGAGTTCGGTGGCGGCGCTGTTCAGATACTTTGGTCCGCGATCGCCGCGCTTGTCGTCTTCGGGTAGGAGTCGGCCGCCAAGGCCGGTGATCTTCCCATTCGAATCGCGGATCGGAAAGATCACGCGAGCACGGAAGCGGTCATACGCGCCGCGACCACCTTCGCGTTCAGTGGTGAGGCCAACGGCGGCAAGCTCCGCCGGCGTTGCACCGCGCTTTGCGGCGAGCGCTCTGGAGCAGGCGTCCCACGAATCTGGTGACCAGCCGAGTCGCTGCGCCTCGATCGTCTCATCGGTAAATCCGCGCGAATGCAGGTAGTCGAGTGCGGGGCGCCCCAGTTCGTGTGAGGTGAGGATCGCGTGGTAGAAACTCACCGCACCTTCGAGTACATCACGAAGGCGCACCTTGCGGGCATCCTCGGCGCGACTACGATCGTCGATCGTGACGCCGGCCTTAGCGGCGAGAAGGGTGAGCGCCTCGCCGAACGGCAGGCTGTCACGCTCCATCACAAACGTAAAGATGTCACCCCCCTTGCCGCAGCCGAAGCACTTCCAGGTTTCGCGGGCGGGCGTAACGACGAATGACGGTGTCTTCTCGCCGTGAAATGGGCAGAGCCCCTTGAACGCAGCGCCCGCCTTGCGCAGCGCGACCGTCTCGCCGACCACGTCGGCCACGGCGAGTCGGCTCTTGATCTCAGCGACGCTCCCGGAAGCCATCGGTGGGGGGACCTCCTTTGCGGTTTCGTGTTCGGGCAAAGCAGTTGCCCGTGGGTGTCAAGCGCTGTTGGGCGCAGAATAGCAGCCCGCCCCGCTCTCGGAC
>RGBZ01000075.1 GCA_009919365.1 bacterium | reverse complement strand
CGCGCGATGCTCGCGGAGCGCCGCGCGCAGGGCTACACCATCGTTGCTGTGGAGCAGGCGGCGCGCTCGCAGCGCCTGGGCGACGCGGTGCTGCCCGACCGCATGCTGCTCGTGCTCGGCTTCTCTTGCGTCCGAGGGTTTTTCGTCGCGCTTGTGGAGGAACCGCGGCTTTCTATTTTGCCATGATGCTCCATACCTCAGTGTGCATGGGGAGTGTGCGCGGGCGACGAAGACGGCTTTCTATTTCGCGCCTACGCTTTTCGGACGTCCCTCCCGAGACCGGGGCCCACCATCTTCTCAGTGGAAGATGGGCGTGCGCACGACGCGGGGGCGCATGTACACCGCGGCCAGCTCGGGGTGGTCCTGCCGGAAGGCCTCCAAGTCGAAGCGGTCGCAGGAGCGCTTCTGCCACGAAAGCAGCGGCCGCTCCTCGACGCTGAAGCCCTCCTCGCAGCGCGGCAGCAGGTGCTCCTCGATCAGCGCCTTGCGCAGCTCCAGCCGCTTCAGCTCCCCGACGACGCGGCGCCGCTCGCCGAAGAGCTCCGCCAGCTTCGCGGCGTCGTCGCCAGCCCCCTCCACGGCGCCAGCCAGCGACAGGAACTCCTGCCACGCCAGGCGAACCCGCTCCCGCAGCGCAGCCTCGCAGCCGCAGCGGAAGAACTCCTTGCCGCCCGCCTCGGCCGCCGCGAGCTCCCGCAGCGCCGCGTGCACGTAGGACTCGCACTTGCAGAGCAGCGCCGGCGGCACCGCGAAGTCGGCGACGGGCGAGAGCTTGCGGGCGGCGCCGGTGTTCAGCTGCGCGACGCGCCGCTCGAGCGGCGCCGTAGTGCGGCCGACCTTGTACAGGTCCTCGACGCCGGCGCGCAGCACGTAGAGCGTCGCGCCGCCGCAGGCGCCGGAGGCCATCGTGGACGCCGGGGGCCGCGGGAAGGATTGAGGTGTGGACTGGGTATGACGCCGCGAGGATCCGCCTGTTTCGGGCGGCTTTCGCGTTCACTTGCCCCGCTGATCCATCTGCCGCCAAGAAAAAGCAGTCTTCCTTTCGAAACCACGACGCCGAGACGCACCCTCCGACCTCGCCCTAGCCTCTCTGGCCAGCGGCCATGGTCCCGCCCGCCAGAGGCGCCAGAGGCGACGCGGTCCCGCTCGACGACGAGCAGCGTCGCTTCGTGGACGCGCCCCTCGACGCCAGCTACGCGCTGGCCGCCGGCGCCGGCAGCGGCAAGACGCACACGATGGTGGCCCGCATCCTGCGGCTCGTATCCGAAGAGCGCGCGGTGCTGGTCTTCTCCCACGCCAACAAAACGGTGGACGAGCTGCGCGAGCGGCTGGAGGACCAGGGCATCGCGAGAGGCGCGGTCGACGTGGTCACCATGCACAGCTACTGCATCTCCCGGTTCTGCCGTGCGGGGCGAGCGCGCGTCCACGACTTCAACGAGCTCATCAGGCAAGCCGCCGACGCCTTCGAGGCTGCAGAGCTGGAGTGCTTCCACAGCCACGTCATCGTGGACGAGGCCAACGACCTCTCCACGGACCAGAACCGCATCGTGCGCGCGCTCTTCCGCAGAGGCCACCACGTCGTCATGACCGGCGACCTCATGCAGAGCATCTACGGCTTCCAGGGCTCCAGCCCGACCCACTTCAGGGCCTTCGCGGAGCTGCTGCCCGAGAGCCACCGGCTTCAGTTGGGGACCAACTACCGCTCCCGGAACAGCAACCTCGTGACCTTCGCCAACGCCCTGGCCGTGGACGACATCCACGAGGGCGTCGCCGTGCAGATGCGGCTCCGTCCCGACGCCGCCCCCGGCGCGCGACCGGAGCTCGTCGCGGTGCGCGACAGCGACCAGCTGGGCGAGCTGGTACTCACGCGCGTGAGCCTGCTCCGCCGAGCGCACCCCGGCGAGACCATCATGGTGCTCGCGCACGACAACGACAACATCGGCGCCGTCTTCACGCACCTCATGGCCAACGGCGTGCAGGCCGCTCTGCACAGCAGCAAGCGCAGCCAGGAGTTCCGCCGCCTGCCGGAGCGGGCTCGCACCGGCGGCGTGGTGCAGCTGCTCACCATCCACGGCGCCAAGGGCGGCGAGGCAGACCACGTCGTCCTGCTTACGGCCCACGATCACGGCGAGAGCTGCGAGAGTCGCCGAACGATGTACGTCGCCTGCACTCGCGCCAAGCGCACGCTGCAGCTCTGCTTCGTCCGCGAACAGCGCAATGGCGAGCAAGTCCAGCCCTGCCGCTGGCTCAATGCCGCCTGGGAACTCTTAGACAGGGCCCCTTATGTGCGCCCCTATGCGTTGCCGCGAGTAACACGCGAACGCCAGGCCGGCCAGCAGGTCAACGTCACCGACCTCTTCAAGAACGGTGGCGCCGTCGGCTTCCACGACTACTACGAGCGCCGCCGGGTCGGGCGACTCGAGGCGGCCGGCCCCACGGCGCCACATCCGCTCTACGCCGACGAAGTCGTCGACCTCGAGGACGGCGACGGCCTGGGTGAGCCCATCGCCGCGCAGGCCGCGCTGGCCTATCAGTTCGGCCTGGAGCTCTTCATGGGCAAGCTCTTCGAGCTGCACGCTGCGCTCGTCTTCGACCCCGCGGGCACGCGAGGTGCCGCCGAGGCGCTGGTACGCCAGGTCTGCCGCCTCGCAGTCAACCAAGACGTGATGCAGTTTGCGCAGAGCCCCGAAGGCAGGCTCTGGTGGAACGCCCGCGGCCACGAAGTGCTGCGCCTCCTGCTCACCCTCATGCAAGAAGCCGACGGCAGGGACGAAAGAGGCGGGCGCGACGACGGCGTGCTCGTCGCGCAGGTGCTGGAGAGCCTGCCCCGCGTCGACATGCGCCAGCCGGTTTGGTCGGCGCTCAACCACTGGAGGATCAAGTTCTCAGGCTACGAAGCTCTCGGAGAAGTCTTCCGGGACTTCCTGAATTACGAGCTGGTGCAAGCGCCGCTTCTGCCGCAGCCCGCTCCCTTCGAGACCTTCTTCCGACCCTGGCATAAATACTGGGACAATGCCCGGGAGCTGGCGCGAAGCACGCACCAGGAGGCTTTCCGGGCCGCCTGGCGCATCGCCGAGGGCGGCGCATCAGCCCCGAGAGGCTCATGCTGAGCGAGCGGGCCACGGAGCAGCTGCGGCACGACGCGCAGCGCATCCTCGACCTGCTCGGACCCAGCCGTGGTATGCAGACCTCCAACGCCGTCCCTTTCCGCTGCCGCCTCTACTTCGGCGACATGGCGCTCGCGGCCGCCGGCGTCGTCACCGGTCGCGCCGACGTCAGCTTCGACGGCGGCAGCCTGGAGATCAAGGCAGTCAAGCGACAGATCGAGCCCGAGCACGCCGGCCAGGCCATCTGGTACGCGTGCGCCGCTGGCGAACGTCGCGCCTGGCTCTGGGACATCTACCGGAGGAGCCTCCTCGTCTGGCACACACCCGATGACCCCCAAGAGTTCCAGCGAAGCTGCCTCAGCGCCTACCTCAGGCACAACGCGCCGCCCGGTGGCCAGGAGCGCGTGTGGCCGCAGCGCATCTCTTTCGAGGCGCCCGCGGCGGCAACCAGGGCGCGATACGACGGCGCGTGACGACAGGAAGCAGGGTGGACGATCTCTTTTTTTTTCGCGCGCGCGCAAACTGCAGACGTGCGTGAAGACCTGGTATGTGCAACGACGAGGCCGGCTCAGCTGTACGACGGAGAGCTAACTCAGGCGCCACTACAAAGGTGTGAAGATCTGTTATGTACAATTAATCAGGAACTTGGAGAAGAACTGGAAGCAGCTGTGTCGGGTGCAGCTTTGGCCTTTGCTCTGCCAGCGCCTTGCCTCATCACCGGAACGAGGGGTGCGGACGCGGCGGAGGAGCTCGATACTGCACTTACTTCGTTTGCGGTGATACCATTGAGTCGATCCAACGCTGCCTTGGCGCTCTCAAAGACGGCGAGGACCTCCGGCTCCAAGATGACCTCCCCCTTCGCGACCAGCGGCAGCCACTGCTTGACCCTCTTGGTCACAAACGCCTTCTCGTCCTTGCTCCAAGAGGCCGGTCCGGCGTCGAGCTTATTCTGCAGCGTCGGGACCTGCAAGGCCGCCTGTTCGTTGCTGCCCCGGAAGACGGCATGGCGATCTTGCAAGCCTTGTTTCTTCGCCTCGGCGCCGAACTCGAGGGATTTGGCGATGGCCTGCTCCAAGAGTTCCTTCGTCGCGTCGCTCATCTGCACCTTCTGCTGCTCAGCATCCTTCAACCATTTGCGACTTCGTTCTCGGAGTGTCCGGCGCTCCTCTTTGGACCAGTCCGAAGGATTCTTGGCCAGCAAAGCCTTCAAGACCTCCAGGTGTTTCTTCAGCTCGGTCTGGCGTTTCCTCTCGTTGCGCACCTCCATGCGTCCAGAGTCCGCCAGGGCCTGATGCGCCTTGTTCAGGTTGGTCTTGGCGATCTCGAGGTTCGCGGGCTGCAGTCCACGTTCGCGGGCGGCCTGTCGCCTATCTTCGTCCCACGCAAGCCGTCGTTTCTGGCCGATCTCGGCCTGGCGCTCGGTCGTCATCTTGAGTTTATAACCAGCTCGAAGCTGGGCGATTCTGCGCTGCCGCAGTACCGGGTCCGACCTGAGCCATGCATTTACGAGGCT
>RGBZ01000074.1 GCA_009919365.1 bacterium | reverse complement strand
CTCCGTTGTCTCTCTCAGGATGAGCGTTGGCGTATTGAGCCAGACCGCTTCGCGCTGCAACCCGCCAGAGTCGGTGAGTACCACGGCTGCGTGCGCCGCGAGCGCCAGTGAGTCCAGATAGCCGACCGGAGGTACGAGCTCAATCCCGTCTGGCACATCGATCTGCTGGGAGGCGATCGCGGCACTCGTTCCCGGATGGGCGGCAAAGATCACAGGGATCCCGAGGTGTTCAGCAGAGAGGCGCAAGGTTTCAAGCGCCGCTCGAAGGCGTGCCGCCTCGCGAACGTCGGCGCGATGAAGGGTTGCATAGATGTATCCGCCACTTTGGAGATGGAGTCCGAGGTGGCCCGACGCCGCATCCAGCGCACGTACCTCACGAGCGGTTGAAGCGAGGCGTCCGACAAGGTCAGCCATGAGATCACCAACAACGACGTTACCGTCGGTGAGCCTCTCGCTGTTGAGTGCGACGAGGGCGGAATCGCTGGTACACAAGCGCAACGTCGCGATCTGATCGACGGAGATTCGGTTTCGCTCCTCAGGCATGGAGAGGTCGCCCGATCTCACCCCAGCCTCAACATGCACCACGGGTATGCCGCGCGCTTCGGCAGCTCGCGCCCCTGCAAGCGTTGAATCGGTGTCGCCGAACACGAGTACCGCCTCAGGTTGCGACGTTTCGAGGGCGGAATCAATCGCATCGATAGCGGCACGTAGACGCGCCGCTGGATCAAGGTTAATCGGGGCTGGCAACAGGAGATCCGGTGGTGCGATGCCGAGATCTCGGTAGATCTGCCCAGCGAGTGCCTCATCGTGATGCTGCGCGGTGTCGATGACGAATGATTGGATCGGTGAACCGAGGTGAGGCGCGAGGGCGGCGAGCTTGATGAGTTGCGGTCGCGTGCCAACAACTGCCGTGATGCGCATCAACCCTCCTCTCCCCGATTCCGCATGTGGCCTGCGATAGACTCACGCAATCATGAACCCTCTTCCGCACACCGTACCAAAGGGCGCATCTGGGCTGAAGAACCACGTGGCAATGTTTGTGGCAAACAACATGGCGAGCGATCGCCGGGTCATCCGGGAGGCAACAACGGTGGTGGCCGCTGGCTTCACGGTAACCGTGCACGCAATCGTGCAGGGCACGGAAAGCCTCCCGGAGCGGGAGGTGCACCCCGGCGGGTTCACGATCGTACGGCATCGCATCCATCTACTGCCGCCGCTCCTGCCAATCTCTCCGCGCCCACTCGCCCTCCTTCTACACCCGTTCTGGTGTGCAATTGCCATTGCTGCGAACCTGGCTCGCCGCGTAGGGGCGCCACTCTCTGGGGCGGCGAAGCTTGCAACGGTATGGACTTCGTGGGCGATACTTGCGGCTCGCGCCTCTGGCTCTGCTCAGATCTTTCACGCACACGACCTATCGGGGGCGCTACCAGCACTCATCGCACTACGGAAGAGCCCTGACGCCGTCCTTCTTTATGACAGCCATGAGGTGTTCTTTGAGAGCGGTCGGTGGGCGAAGAGTTCCGCACGGATTCGGCGCCTGCTTGCACGGTGGCTTGAGCAGCCGGTCCTGCGCCGTGCCGCGGCGCTGATTGCCGTTAATCCACAAGTAGTTGAGGAGCTGGAGAAGAGGTACGAAATTCCTGCGAGGCGTGTCGTTACCTACAACTGCCCATCTCTCTGGAACCCCGATCCACACGATACGCGGCTTCGACAGGCAATTGGTGTCGACGCCACTGCGAGCGTCATCTTGTATCACGGTGGATTTATTGCGAAGCGTGGCTTGGAGGAGTTGCTGATCGCTATTCGGGACCCGCGGCTCTCAACGGCTCACCTTGCCTTCCTCGGCTACGGCCCCCTAGAGGAGATGCTGCGCAGCGCGGCGGCCGAACCCGCGCTTGCCGGGCGAGTGCACGTGTTAAAGGCTGTGTCACCCGAGGTGCTTGACCAGTGGGTCTCTGGTGCCGACGTTGGGATGTGCACCGTGTTGCCAAGCACGCTGAATCACCGAATCTCTACCCCAAACAAACTCTTTGAGTCGATCGCAGCTGGCGTGCCTGTCGTTGGGAGTGACTTTTCAACCATGCGAGAGATTCTCATTGATAACGCAGAGGGGCCGCTCGGTGCAGTGTGTGACCCAACGGATCCCGGCGCAGTGGCGGCAGCGATCGATTCAGGATAGACTCACGCCACCATGATCTACCCCATCAACTCGGTTGAAAGCGGCGCGTCTCGAGTGAGGAGTCGGGTCGCAATGTTCGTCTTCAACGAAGTTAGTCATGACCGCCGGGTCCTTCTCGAAGCAGATGCGCTTCAAGAGGCTGGCTGGCGGGTCACGATCCACGGGGTTCGCAAGGTCGGATCTCTTGCCCTTGCCGTTGAGTCACGCCCGTCAGGGGTGCAGATCTCTCGGCACGAATTAGGAGATCGTCCCGCGTTTCCTGCTGCAATGGGGCGGTCACGTAGGGGGATCCTGACGGCAATTTGGCACGCTGCTCGCTTTGTTGCATCGCTCTTGACGCGAATGCGAATGGCGCAAGGTCAGCAGCTTGGCACTGCAATCAGCCTGTGGAGTTGGGCGACGCGAGCCTGTGCGAACTCGACCGACGAGGCCATCCTTCATGCGCATGATCTCACCGGGGGGATCCCTGTTCTCATGTCAAAGAGTGCGCGCGGTCAATCGGTGGTGTACGACAGTCACGAGGTGTACCTCGAGAGCGGGCGAATAGCGCGCAGCCCGCGCTTGTTGCGGTCACTGGTAGGGGCTGCATTGGAGCAACCGCTCCTGCGCAGAGCATCGGCGCTGATCACCGTGAACCCATCGGTGGAGGGGGCGCTTGAGCAGAAGTATCGTCTACCGTCAAGTCGGGCGGTCATCTACAACTGTGCGGACCCGCTGCAAATCAACGAGGCAAGCACGCAACTCCTCCGTGCTGCGATCGGCGTGGGCGACGAGGCGGTGGTTGCGCTGTATCACGGCGGCTTCACTCCCGTTCGTGGACTACGCCAAATCCTCGAGGCATCCGATGATGCTCGGCTAGCAGCGACGCACTTCGTTTTCATGGGTTATGGCCCAATGGAGGAGGAGTTGCGCGCCCGGGCGGCCCAGAGTGAACGGATCCACGTGCTCCCAGCCGTAGCCCCTGAAGAGCTTGCAGACTGGATCTCTGGTGCAAGCGTTGGGCTTATGCCAAACCTGCCAGAGTCTCTGAACGAGTACTACAGCACACCAAACAAACTGTTTGAGTCCATCGCGGCAGGAGTGCCGGTCGTGAGTTCAGATTTTCCTGAACGGAGAAGGATCATCTTGGATGCCGAGGTTGGCCCACTGGGTGCCGTCTGTGATCCAAGCAGCCCACAAGATCTCGCACGGGCGATTCACGAGGTGACCTCGGGCGGCCAGCCTGCGCGTGACGGGTTTCGACGCCGCTGCCTCAACGCCGCAGCGACAGAGTGGAACTGGGGCGCACAGGCGAAAAGGCTGGTTGCACTGTACGAGAGCCTTGAGCGATCTCCGGAGGCTGGCAAGTAGCGGAACGCCCCTAGGCTCTTGGCGTCAACGACTTCTCAAGGAGCACATCGGCGACCTGTTCACTCATCTTCTGCCAATTGTATTGACCCTGCGCTAGAGCCCAGCCCCTCTCCCCTCGCAGTTGAAGCTCCGCCCCTGCGTTAAGAGCGTGAACAATTCCTTCCGATAAGGCCTCGACACCATCACCCTCAGTAACCCACCCAGCACCGCCTGAACGAATGATGTGCGCGGTCTCGGTGCGTGGGGTGGAGAGAACGGGGCGAGCAACCGCGAACGCATCAAACAGCTTTACAGGCAGGGCAACATCCATGTACTCATTCGGTGGATGAGGGATCACCATGAGTGAGGCGCGACTTGTCGCCGCAAACACCTCAGTAAACTTCGGCGAAGAGATTGTTACCCACGGAAGATTCACCGTCAGCGCCCTTAGCTCTTGTATGTACCCTTCGGCAACGGGGTCGTTTGCGGCGAGCCAGAGATTAAGTTCAAGATCTGGAATCCTACTACGCGCCTGATTGGCAGCGGAGATGAGGTCTTCGATCCCTCTCCCTCGCGCTGCACCCGTCGCCATGCCAATGACGGGGCGATTTGGAAATGGAAGTGGGTCAGCGCCAGACATCGCCGTGCCGTTCGGGATCACAAGAAGGCGATCATCGGCCAGACCGGTATAGAGGGCGAATGCCCTGCTCGGAACGATCAGCGTCTCAAACGTCGCCACGTTTAGATCCCAGAGCCTCATTCGCCGTTCAACAACATCTTCGTCGAGGTGAATCTGCATCGCCTTCGCCTGGAGCACAGGATGATCATGAAGATCAACCGCCATCCACCGCACGGTTCCGCGAGTTGGTGCAAAGAGGTGCGGCGTTATGAGACCTGTAGCAACTGCAAAGCTTGGCCTTCGAAATGGGTTAATGCTGGAATTCAACTTTTTATAGATTGCTCTGTGGACCCGGCTTTGCCTTGGGATAACTCTGCCTCGCGTTCGCTGCACCAGGCTATTGAAGACATTGCTCCGTCGCAAGCTACCGCCGTATGTCAGGGACTTTGGCTCGCCGAAGATGGTCCAGTCGTGGTTACTCATGTCAGTTTTCGTATGGTAGCGTGTCGAACATGAAGCCGTCGCAGAAAACTTC
>RGBZ01000073.1 GCA_009919365.1 bacterium | reverse complement strand
CCGACTACCAAGCCTTGAGCCTGTCGACCTCAATCCACCTGCGAGCAGCAACCCCCGCATTGCGGTGGTGACTGCCCTGCTGGTGCCACCTGTGGCGCTCGGGAGCTGCAGCCCGACTGGTGGTGGCGAGAGCGTTGATCCGCACCCATTCGACTGCCAGGTTCTGCTGATTAAGCGGGCGGAGCGCGGCCGTCACGGCGGACAGATCGCCCTCCCCGGGGGGAAGGTAGAGGGGAACGAAACGCCGCAAGAGACGGCGACCCGTGAACTCCACGAGGAGCTCGGATTTCACGCCGAGGACCCTGAGCACGAGATTCGCTTTGTTGGATCACTTGATGCAGCGTATGTTCCAGCGAGTAACTTCCTCGTGAAAGTACTCGTCGCAGTCGCGCCACAGACCCCACACATCACACCAGACCCGCGTGAGGTCGCTGAAACGCTCGGCGCTGAACTTGGACTCTTCGACCCACGACATGAAATGCACGTTGTTGATGCAATCGAGAACGGCCAACACTTACGCTACGGCGTTATTCCAGTCCCTGGCGAACGCCGGGTGTGGGGCCTTACGGCCCGGTTGCTCTGCGAGCTTGCTTCGCGACTCGCGAACGCGTAACGCGCTAGGCGCTGCGGACTAACTGCTGCGGCGACGCGGCCCTGGTGGTGCAGGAATCGGTGCGTTGAAGCCACTCGGCAGCGCACCCTGTTCCGCAAGTCGGCGAATCACAAAACCGTAGTACTCATCGACCGAAGCGCCGACACGATCCCATGTGAAGAGTTCTGAGCGCTCAATGCCTGCGGCGCTTAGACGCGCCTTCAGCTCTGGGTCATGAATAACACGTCCAAGCGCTGCGGCGAGCGCATCGGAATCGGCTGGTGGGACTAAGATGCCATCTCGTTCGCGCCGCACCACCGCGCGATAGCCATGAATGTCGGAGCAGATCACCGGTGCGCCCGCCGACATTGCTTCAAGAAGTACGATGCCGAATGATTCTCGACCGGTCGCTGGGGAGACAAAGACATCCGCCGTCTTGAAGAGCTGGCGCTTCTCTGCATCACTCACTCGGCCAAGGAACTCAACGTCGTTCAGTTGCCGCGTCAACACATAGCGGCGCGCCTCGCGCTCACCTGGCCCAGAACCAACGATGAGAAGGCGAACCTGTTCGCCGCTGACTTGCATCTTGCGAATTGCACGCAGCAGATGGATCAGCCCCTTGCGCGGCTCCAATCGGCCGACGAAGAGCGCGTTTGGTACGCCGTCTCGATACCGGGAGATTGGCACAGCGCTTCGGTAGCGACTCGGCTCCACGCCGTTCGGCACGATCTTGTATTCGCTTGGGAAGTAGCGGCTGATGAAGTGGCGTGCCGCCGGGCTCACAGCAATGCGCCCGTGCAGTCGATTCGCGTAGCTTCCCATCACGCGACGTCCGAATTCGTAGCTGAGTGAGAGTCCTCCAAATGCGTGGAAGGTACCAATGTTGACGGATTTCGAAAGCGTTAGCACGACGAGACTAAGAAACGGCACGAATGGCTCATGGAAGTGCAGCACATCAAACTGTTCGCGCTCGAGCAGCTCGCGTACCTGGCGCAGATAGGTTGGGCTCAGGGTAATCGTGCCCATGGATCCATTAAACGGAACACTGAAGCCCTTCCCGATACGGATGACATCCCCTTCAGAGGCTTTCTGCAGTCCGTGGCTACTGGTGATGATCCGCACATCGTGGCCACGTGCGCGAAGGACGCGGTACAGGCTGCCGACGTGGTCGTTCACGCCACCGGGCATCGGGTACACGTACGGCGTCACGAGGCCGATCTTCACTTCTGTTTCACCGGCCGCTTGTGGCTGTGCGGGTAACCGAGGTCGCGACCGTGTCGCTCCCCACCGAGCGTCCAAATTGGTCGAGTTACGCCGCGTAAGTCTTGCCCGATACCGATCAGATTGCGCAGCATCTGACGGGCAAAGATCGCGGGGCTCTCCAACATCGTGTGGTCCTCACCGGCGCCGGGTTTCACCGTGCCAGCAAGGATCGCGCGACGGAGCGCAGCCGCCGAACGCCCAGGGAAGGTGGTGTAGACGCGACCGATCGCCTCAAGCACGTGGGCGTCAGAGGAGCCGACCCCAGGGAGGCCGAGCTCTCTGGCCAAGCGTTGGACTCGCGCACGCGGGAGGGTCCCAAAGATTGTGGGGTTGAACGTCTCGAGCGCGTCGGGGCGGCAGGCGGGGTCACGATCGTTCGCTACCGCCCGCAAGGCCCCCGCCTGGGCGCAGAGCGGGTGTGGGAAGAGCGGATGGGCCGGGATGGCGATTCCTCCTTGCTCGTGGATCTCAGCGATGGTGCGGCGCAGGGATCGGAGAGGGCGAACTCGCTCCTCAAGGAAGAGGCCGAGCACGTGCCCTTGCAGGGTGGAGATCTCCTCGCCGACGATCACTTGCACGCGCAACTTGTTCTTGAGCGCCATCGCCTGTGCCGCCGTTGCCGCGTCGATGCGGTCGTGGTCGGTGATGGCAATCACATCAAGGCGCGCCTCTTCGGCTTGCGCGAGCACCTGCGCAACGCCGGCGGTGCCGTCGGAGGCCATCGTATGGATGTGTAGATCAGCTCTCCCCTGCAGTCCAGTGATCCGTTGCTTTGTTGGGCTCATGAGTGAAGATCGTCCCAGATTGGGTAGAAGAGCGTCCACCACTGCTCGGGTGCTTTGCTGATGAGCTCTTCAAACGCTGCCGCGACTCCGGATAGCGCCACCTTCGTGCGTTCCATCCGATCGCCCTCCTCGGGAATCTGCACCTGTCGAATGTATCCCGTGTAGAGCCCCCTCTCTTCACGAATCACCGCCGCCACAAAAAGTCGGGCGTTGCTCTCAACCGCAAGGAGTCCGGGGCCAATCGGTAAACGCGCGGGGGCTCCAAAGAGCGACACCGCCACGCCGCGCCCAACGATGTTCCGGTCGCCAACGACGCCAACGATACCGCCAGCGTCAAGCTCATCAGCCATCACAGCTGCTGCACCACGCGCCGGGATGATGCGCAGCCCGAGTCCCTCGCCCCGAACGCGAAGCATCCAGCGCTGCAGCACCTCGTTCCCAAGCTCCTCCATCGGTGCTACCGGCCGCATGCCGCTGCGATCTGCAAGGATGCTGCCTGGTAGTTCAATTGCGCCGAAGTGCGCGGCAAGAAAGATTGCGCCTCGCTCTCCACGAACAAATGCTGCTCGAACCGCATCGTCGTTCTCGATTTGTACGCGCGTTGCGATGATCTTTCGCGCATGGCGAGGTGCGCGAGCGGTTTCAATGTAGAAGCGAAGATGGTGCTCAAAAAGGAGGCGCACGCCGCGATCCAACGCTGATGTTGTTGGGGCTGCTCCGTCACGGAATGCATACACGCGAGCAAGATTCCTTCGCCCCATTGCGGCACGCTCTCGCTGTATCACTGGACCGGCAGTTCCCCACGCGCGAGCGATGCCAATGAGCAGTGCTTCAGGCAGCCGCGAAACAATCGACAGCGCGGCAATTGCGATGTAGCCGACGAGCGAGCTCATTCCGTCCTTGAGCTTGAGGGTTTGGCAGCCGTTTCGCTTGCCATGCGCTGCGCCGTCTCTGCTAGCGCTAGCTGCTCTGCAGCACCCGGCCAGAGCGGCTTGAAGCAGTTCCATTGGAGAGGCTCTGTGCGCATGAGGTTTTCCATCGCTGTTGCTGTCTCTTGTGTCGCACGCAACTGTGCTGCTGGTGATCCATCAGTCACGATGATCGGCATGCCGAAGAGGATGCGGAATCTTCCCGGCGCCTCGCGACGAACGAAGAATGGCACGATCGGTGCGTTGCCTCGCGCACTGAGCACTGCAGGGCCGCTTGGAAGCGTAGTCCATCGGCCGAAGAGTTTGCATGGGATGCCATCGGGCTTGTAGCCCCAATCACTGAGTAGCACGATTACGCCACCGCGCTTTAGTGCAGTGAAGACCTCTCGAATCGCTTTCCAGTCAATCACCTTGATCCCCCACGATGCGCGCAAGCGTCGCAGGAGTTCATACATTTCAGGGAATGCGCTGTCGTCTGCAACCACGTTGACGTCGTATTGACGTTCGCCCAGGGCTGCGGCGCCAAGTTCGTTGTTGCCAGCATGAAACCCAACAAAGATTGCCGCTGTGCCGCTTTCGCGATAATCGTGCAGCAGGGTGGTGCCACTGAGGTCTACCTCGGTCGCGATCTCGCGGAGTGTGCGACTTGGAAGACGGAGGAGCTCTGCGGCATACCTTCCATAGGTTCGGTAGTTGGCGAGGGAGCGCGCACGCACAAGACTTTCGCTCCCAGGGAGTGGTCGGCCATCCGCGTCTGCTACCCCAAGTACGACCGCGGCATTCCCATCAGCGATACGGCGCTTGGCTGGCCAAAGGAGGTAGGCGAGTGGCGCGAGGGTGGCGAAGAGTGCCTCAACGGGGCGTGGGGGGAGAGCGCCGATTACGGCCATGAGGAGGCGGTAGCCGGCGTAGACGCTGCGCTCCCAGGCGCGACGGGCGAGATAGCCAGGTGTGCGCGTTGGCGCCTGGCGGCGGAGCGGCGAGGGGGTGGCTGCCCCCTGGGGCGGCTGTGGTTCGCTCATTTGGGGAGTGTAGGGGAGAGCCGCCGCCCCCTTGCGGGGTGCGACGGCTCTCTCCAGTGTGAAGGCGGGACTGGCCGAAGCCAGCCTCGCAGCGGAACGCTTAGGCGCGAACGGAGTTCAGCGACTCGGAGGCGGGGTACCCCTCCTT
>RGBZ01000072.1 GCA_009919365.1 bacterium | reverse complement strand
ACCACAAGAGGGCAACCTGCCAACTCCTCGCGACGGCGCTGCGCTGTGGAGTGCCAACGGCACCCTGTATGTCGCGGGCGGCACGATCGACGGCACTGCAACGACGAGCGTGCTTTGGGCAGCGCCAGTCGCCGCAACGGGCGTCACGAAGTGGACCGCCGTTGAGCTGAGTAATCTCCCAGCCGACGGCGCCCGAGTCGGTGCGAGCGGCATTGTCATTGGTGGACACGTGCTTCTGCTCGGTGGTGCGGATGCTGCTGGCTCTTACAGCGCCGGTGCTCTCTCTGCCAAAACATCACCAAAAGCCCCAGTGTTCCGCGTCGGCCTCTTCGGCCTCACCGTTCCAGGACTGGCCCTGCAGGGTGAGGTTGGCCAGCAGATCGGCTTCCTCTCCGCGGCCGGAGCCTGGACGCTTAACTTCGTCATCATGCTCGGCGCCGCCGTTGCGTATGGGCAGCGCGAGCGCTTCCGCGCATGGGTCGGCGCAAAGCTCGGTCGCAGGGGCGCATCCGCCCGCTAATCTCGCCCGCCGCCGCCCTATACTGCCGCGAAACACCTGCCCGGGTGTGAAGTGGGAGGAACCATGAACACAGCAACCGCTAAGCGCCTCTTCGGCATCAATGCCCTCGCCGCCTGGTTCGGCTATCTGGTGGCTGAGGTCACCAACATCTTGCAGCTCGTACCGCCAGAAGAACGATACGTACCAAGCTCACACATGTTCGGTGGCAGTGCCGACGGGCTTGCTGGTGCGATCGGTCGCGTCTTCGATTCGCACGGCTATTTCACCACCTGGTCAAACATTGCCGTGGCAGTAATCTTGACCATGCTCTATCGCAACCCGCAGCGTGTTGGCCGTGTATTTGATTGGCTGCGCAACACAGGGCTCCTCATGATCACCATGACGATGGTGCTCTACCACCTGCTCCTCGCGGGATCGGCAAATCCGCAGGGACCGTACGCCGTATCAAACCTCTTTGAGCACTACCTGACGCCAATCATCACGATATTGGTGTGGGGGGCTGCTGGGCCGCGCGGCCGCTTCCCGCTCGGCGACACGTTCCGCGTCTTCATCATTCCGATTGGCTATTTGGTCTACACCCTGGCGCACGGCGCAGTTGCATCGGTCTACCCGTATCCATTCTTTGACGTGATCAAGTACGGCTACCCAGCGGTGCTAACCCTTATGGGTGAAGTGATCATCGGCGGATACGTGGTCGCGCTGATCTACTTCGGCGTGGATCGCCTGCGCATCCGCTGACCTGATCCGAAACGTCTGGCGAGCCGGGCGGGGTTCGAACCCGCGACCAAGGGTTTAAAAGACCCCTGCTCTACCGCTGAGCTACCGGCCCGCGCAGATTCTCCCACGGCGGGGCGCCTTACGAGGCCCGGGCGTGGGAGAATACGTCCATGAGGCGCGCATGGACGATTGACGCGGCAACGAAGGAGCTGGCCGGGCTGCGCCCGATCATCGCCCTCCTCCGCGATCAGCGCATTCAACTGGAGCGCATGAAAGACGACCTGCTCCGCCTCCGGCGCCTTGAGCGCATGGGCGCTCTGCCAGGCGGCGCCGATCAGAATCAGTTGCAGCCTGCCGACCTTGACCCGGCCCTTCGTGACGCGCTGGCGAGTAGCTCCGTTCTCGAGATGCGCATTCGGGCGGCGGTCGATCAGATGCAGGCGAGCGTCGACCGGGTTACCGGCCGCGGCGTTGAGTTGCGCGACATTGACCGCGGTTTGGTTGACTTTCCAGCGATCGCTTTCGGCCTGCAGTTCCTGCTCTGCTGGGAGGAGGGAGACGGCGACGAGGTGCTCTTCGCACACAACATGGGTGACGGATACGGCTCGCGCCTACCGGTCGCCGAGTTCTTGCGTCGCCTTGCCGCACAGGCCGAGGGCGAGCGGTAGTGACTGACCTCCCGCTGAACCTCACTCCCAGTGAGGCGGCGGAGCTGCTTGCACGACCCGATGCCCCACTCCTGATCGATGTTCGTGAAGAGTCGGAGTGGAACGAGGTGCGTATTCCTGGAGCGATGCTCATTCCACTTTCGCAGTTTGCGGCGCGCCAAGGCGAACTCCCTGCAGGTCGGGCGCTGATCATGCAGTGCCGCTCGGGTGGTCGTTCTGGTCAGGCGGCCCTGGCCCTACGCACTAGCGGCCGCGCGAACGTCGCAAATCTTGCGGGCGGCATTATCGACTGGGAAGCCGCTGGGCTACCTGTGACGTACGGGGAGTAAGCTGCGCATTTGACGGTTTGCCCCGCGCTGCCGATACTTCGCGAGCGGGGTGGAGCAGTGGCAGCTCGTCGGGCTCATAACCCGAAGGTCGGTGGTTCGAATCCATCCCCCGCAACTGCTGGCCCAACCGAATCCTTGTAGAGCACCCCGAGCACCGTTGCGCCAGGCACAAAGCTTGAGGTGTAATCAAAGAGCAGCGGGATCTCATCGCGGCAGGGGATGCACCAGCTCGCCCAGAAGTTCAGCAGGATGAGCTGGTTCCCGCCCGCAGCCGCTGGCCACGACGAGATCGTGACGCTTGGGTCGTTGAGTGGGTGGGCTTCGCCGATCTGCACGGTTCGGCCGATCAGTTGATCGCTACTTGCTGTGGGACCGCTGCAGGCGGTGCGACATAGACCTCTGGTCCAGTGGCCGTCTCTTCGTGAATCGCGACGTTGTGCGGAATCCCCGCGTCGTAGTTCACGAATCGAATGGAGAATGGTGCGCCGGCTGGCACGGTAACCGAGTCACTGTTGAAGGCAACGAGTTCGGCGCAGATCGTGATGGTGGCGGTGCCACCCTCCGCGCAGGCGACCGGTCCACCGCTTGGGGATGGGCTCGCCTCACCGCCACCGATGATGCCCGCCTGCGATCCGGCGAAGAAGACGAAGAGCAAGCTAAACAGCGCGATCGCAGCGGTTGGTGCCTTGCGTGGTGCTGGGTTTACCAGATGCCCCGTCGTATCGGCTTCTGCGGTGGCCCGATACTCTCGACCGGCGTCGTAGAGCCAACCGATCAGGGCTAGTGCCGTCATAAGTGTGCCAAGAAGTGCGAACTCGAGGCCAACCGCAACGCCGAAGAGCATGACCGCTGCACCGGCGCTAACCAAGAGCGGCAGAAGTGATGGCGGCGGAAGATGCACACCCTCAGGCGGTCCGCTTGGCGCTGTCGTGGAGGGGGCATCATCAACGTGGAGCGCAAGTGCCGATCCTGCGCCGAGTGCGTCGTACTCGCGCACCGCTTCGCGGCCCCAGGCAACGAGTGCTAAGACGAAGAGGAGCCCTGCAACAGCGAGCGCTGGACCGCCGAGTGCCACAGAGAAGAAGAGTGCCGCAGAGGCCCCCGAGATGAGGAACGGAGCGAGGCTTGGTCCAGGCAGGTGGATCCCGGATGGCACCTGTGGCTTGCGGATCGGCATGCCGATGCGACGGGGCCCAGCCCGGCGGAAGCGCCAGAAGACCCAGCCATAGAAGGCAACAACAGCGAATAGAACGCCGAGCGGGATGAGCTTGATGAGCGCGCCCCAATCAGGCGCAACAAACGGTCCAAGGAGTGAGATCACCCACTCGAGAAGGGAGCGGAGAAACTCCATGCCGACGTACGTCCGTTAGTTGTCGGTTGTCATGGCGTGGACCAGGATCAGCGTCATGGTCGCCATAGCGATCCCCAAGGAGAAGAGGAGTACCGCGCCCTGTAGGTCATTTGAGACGAAGAGGTAGACAGCGCTGAGGACCACGAAGAGTAGGCCAAATGCGAAGGCGTACTTTTTCATCGGGTCTCCTGCCTTTCATCTCGGGGGCTCACTGGTTCTGCCTGGCTGATTGTAGCGCCGCCCAAAAAACCACGAACTGGGCGAAGATGCACGCATGACGCATCTGCTGCTGATCCCAGCCCACGGGCCGGTCCCGCCAGAGCTCTCGGTGGGGTCGCTCCTCTACTGGGCATGGCCCCCCGTTGTCACTGTTGCGGTTGCGCTCGCCAGCCTGCTCTGGGTTCGTGCGACCCGCCAGGTGGCACGAGAGCATCCACGGAACCCGTATCCCCGCCGCCGAACCATCAGCTTCGCCGTTGCGCTCGCCTTCCTGCTCCTCGCGCTGCAGTCAGGAATCGAGCGCTACGACACCACACTCTTCTCAATGCACATGGTCCAACATCTGATCCTGCTCTTCCCCGTACCGATCCTCTTGTTGCAGGCGGGGCCAGTGACCCTGTTGCTACGCGTCGCCTCGCCGAGCTGGCGCGCGCGGATTCTCCGTGTTCTGAAGAGCCGAGTCGTTGGGGTGATTGCTCACCCGCTCGTCGGCTGGACGCTCCTTATCGCGGTGATGTGGGGGACGCACCTCTCAACCCTCTTTGATGCGGCGCTTGAGGACCCGTTCCTTCATGACATGGAGCACACGCTCTACCTGAGTACCGCCCTCCTCTTCTGGGCGCCAATCTTCTCGGTCGACCCGCTCCGACACCGCCTGCGAGGCGCCGGCGCGCTCGTCTATCTGATTTCACAGATGCCGCAGAACAGTTTCCTCGGCGTGGCAATCATGTGGTCGACCACACCGCTCTACTCGCATTACGTGACGCTAAAACGCGCCTGGGGCCCAACGCCGCTTGAGGATCAGCAGCTCGCCGGCGCGATCATGTGGCTCGTTGGCGACGCGCTCTTTTTGGCTGCAATCTTCGTGGTGTTGGCGGCTCTGGCAAAGTCTGAGGATCGTCCGCAATCGCGATACGATGAGGCGCAGACGGCGGCGG
>RGBZ01000071.1 GCA_009919365.1 bacterium | reverse complement strand
AAGACCCTCGCGGCACTGACCGCGCAGAGTGCCCCCGCCTCAATCACGGCAATGGCGATGGCTCGGCTAATTGAGCGCAGGTCTGCAAGCGGTGGATAGAGCGCTCCACCGGCGGGGGCACTCTGCGCGGTCAGTGCCGCGAGGGTCTTTGCCGCAACGATGAATGCCTCGTCTGGGATCGACTTCAGTCTCCCAGTAATCGCCGCGAGGCCAACCCCAGGGAAGATGTAGTCAAAGGGTGAGCCCGTTGCCACCACGGCGCGGCCGTCGCTCCAGGTGAAGATGTCGCTCGGTGTCGCCTCGGCGCACGATGTTGGATTTGAGAGTGGCCAGATCAGCGGCGCCGGTGCGGACGACGCCATCGCGCGAATCGCAGGCTCCGTGAACGCGCCAGCCTGACCACTGGTACCAATCAGGATCGTTGGCTTGACCTGCTGGATCACCTCGGTCAGCCCCGCGTTCAGCAACTCGCCAGCGCCGAGTGCCGATATCGCTGCTGCGCTCAGTGCAAGCTCGCTCTTCCCGTCTCCCAACTCGTCACGACCTTCGTGTACGACACCCTTTGAGTCGAGAGCGATGATCGCCGTATCGAGTGCCGCTCCCTCCAGACCCGCAGAAGCTAGCGTGTGGCGCAAGAGTCGCGCGATGCCGAGGGTTGCAGCGCCAGCACCGTAGAAGAGGATCCGTTGATCTTCAATCTTGCCGGTGCCAGATCCGCCTCCTGCAACGATCGCCGCAATCATCCCGGCAAGTGCTACGGCGCCCGTCCCCTGAATATCGTCATTGAATGAGGGGGCGGCGTTGCGGTAGCGCTCAAGGATACGAATCGCGTTCTGTTGCTTGAAGTCCTCCCACTGAATGACACAGCCAGGGAACGCCGCCTGCACCCCATGAACGAAACTCTCAACAAACGCGTCGTACTCGGCGCCGCGCAGTCGCGGCGTTCGGCGTCCTAGGTAGTTTGGATCAGCAATAAGCTCACTGTTGTCGGTTCCCACGTCGAGTGAGACTGGGAGTGCCCATGATGGTTGGATTCCTGCCGCGGCGGTGTAGAGCGAAAGCTTGCCGATTGGGATCCCCATGCCGCCAACGCCGAGGTCTCCGAGGCCAAGGATGCGCTCGTTATCGGTGACAACGATCAAGCGAATCTCGGAGCCGCCAGAGGCATTGCGCAACAGCTCAGGAATTCGTGTGACATCTTCTGGTGTAATCCATGCGCCACGTGCTCGACGCCAGATTTGACTCCAGCGCTTGCACGCCTCGCCAACGGTTGGCGTGTAGACGATTGGCAAGAACTCTTCGACGTTCTCAACAAGGAGGCGATAGAAGAGGGTCTCGTTGCGATCTTGCAACGCAGCCAGTCCGATGTAGCGCTCGAGAGGGTCCTGCTTTCGGCGGATCTTGACTAGCTCGACAGCAACCTGTTCCTCAAGGGTCAGAATCGACGCGGGGAGGAGGCCATCCAGGCCAAGCAGGCGGCGCTCCTCGCGGCTGAAGGCGGTGTCCTTGTTCAGGGTGGGGCGACTGAGCAGGGCCTTGCCACGCTCCTTCACCGCAAGGCTGGCAGCGGGCGTTAGGTTGCCGTTCATGACCTGGGGGGCGCTTGGCGTGCTCATGTGAGGCGAAGGATAGCCGCGTCAGGGGTGTAGCATCGGCGCATGGCAGCCACAATCCTTGTAGTTGAAGACGATCCAGCCGTCGCGCTCGCCCTTGAGGTGGCGCTGAAGGGTGAAGGCTACCTGCCGCTCATGGCGGCGACCGGCGACAAGGGCCTCGAGATCGGCGCGAAGCAGGCTCCCGACCTGCTCATCCTCGACGTACGCCTCCCTGGAATCGACGGCTTTGAGCTTCTCCGCCGCTTGCGCGCTGGGGGCTCCAAGGCCCCCGTTATCATCCTCACCGCCCGCGACGAGGAGGTCGACACCATCCTTGGCCTTGAGCTTGGCGCCGACGACTACATGACGAAGCCCTTCCGCGTTCGTGAGCTGCTCACTCGGGTCAAGTCGCACCTGCGCCGTGCCTACGGCGACCTTGCCGACGCGATGGGTGGGCGTGTCATTCGCGCAGAAGATCTGGTGATTGACCTTGAGCGTCGCAAGGTCACTCGCGGTGGTGCCCGCATCACTCTCACTCCCACCGAGTTTGAGATATTGCGCATCCTCGCCGAGAAGCCGGGGCGCGTCTTCGGTCGCCGCGACCTTCTTGAACGTGTGCGCGATTACGATGCCGCGATTGCGGGTGACGAGAAAACGATCAACGTGCATGTCAGCCACTTGCGCGACAAGGTGGAGCCGAATCCAGAGAAGCCTCGCTTTGTGTTGACCGTGCGCGGTGTTGGATACAGCTTCTCGGACCGCAGCGATCGTGGTGAGCGGAGTGGCGCCTGAGAACTCTGACTGACTCCCTATACGGCGTACCGCCCCGCGGACTGCGCGCTCGTCTAACGATCGCCTTCCTCGGCATCGTGGCGATCTCGCTTGCGCTCTCCGGCCTCCTTGTTGTGGGTCGCGTTTCACAAGAGTTTGAAACGCAGGAACGCTCAGCGCTCACAGCTCGGACTGCCGCGGTGTCAAGCGCCGTTCGTAGCCTGGCGCAAAGCGTTGCAGGAACAGAGAGCATCCTTGACAGCAAGGGTGAACTCAACTCGAGAGTGCGCGAGCGATTCCTACTGCAAGATCCAGAGCTGCAGCAGCTCGCCCTCGATGTTGCTCGTGCGGATGTCCGTGTTCGATTTGGTACCTGGAATCCAGATAAAGAGTTCTTCTCTCCCGCGGCTGATTCGGGGTTCCTGATCAGCTCCGAAGGGGCGGTGCTTGAGCCTGGCGAGGATCGTGACTCCATCCTGTTGGAACCGAACGTTGTAATCATTGGTGGTGCACCCTCTTCAATCAGCATTGAGGTCACCCTGATCTCGCCATTGACGACGCGCGCATGGCGCTTAGCGGGCGTCACTGGCACGATCACCTTCGTTGGGATTCTCGCAATGATCGTGGCGATCATTGTCTCGACATTTGCTGCGGCACGATTTGCAAAGCCAGTGCAACTCCTCTCTGAAACAGCAACATCAATCAGCGATGGAGACCTTTCCGCTCGCGTTCCGACCGGGATTGAGGTCGCGGCGAACGACGAGATGGTGGCGCTGCTTGACCAGTTCAATCTCATGGCCGAACGGCTGCAAGGGTCAATGCAGGCGCTGCGACGCGAGCGAGATCGCGGACAGGAGCATCTTGCTGATGTTTCGCATGAGCTCCGAACACCACTTGCAGCCCTGCGCGCGTTCGTTGACTTGCTCCAGGATCCAGCCACCGATGACGTGACGAGGAGAAAGATCTTCGTGGAGGCGGGTCGGCAGCTAGAGCGCATGGACTCACTCACCTCAAACATTCTTGAGCTCTCACGATTTGATGCCGGGATCGCTCGCCCGGTATTCGCAATCTCCGACGTGCGCGCAAGCGTGCGCGCGGCAGTGGAGCAGGCCGCTGCAGGTGCGCGCAGGGCCGGCGTTGCAGTTGATGAGCGCATGCCGACACGGAAGGTGCTCGTTCGCCACGACGCTGCGCTGGTCGGCCAGGCTGTTGCCAACCTTGTCGCCAATGCGCTGAAGTTCACCGCACGAGGCGGCAAGGTCCTCATCTCGGTGCAACTCCTCTCAACCGGAGCCGCGACGGTGACCGTGCGCGATACGGGGGTTGGCATCTTGTCCGATGAGTTGCCGCGCATCTTCGATCGCTTCTATCGCGGCACCGAAGGGCTGGCGGCGGCAAATCGTGCCGCCCGCGCCACTGGCTCTGGCCTCGGCCTCGCCATCGTCAAGTCAATCGTTGACATGCACGCTGGGCGCATCGTGGTCGAAAGCCTCCCAGGGGAGGGGACGAGCTTCGCCCTAACCTTCCCAGCCGACCCTGAGGCGGTAGGTGACGAGCCTCCTGAGGCGGCACCCGTCCAGGTTGGGCCAACCACCCTCGTGAGCTTCGGGCGGCGCGCCGCAGCCCTCCTCGGGGAGGTTGCGAAAACTTCACTCCGCCTTCGCCGTGTTCTACGCGCCGATCCGCCATCATCTACGGTGAGTGAGACGCCCGCCTCAATGAGCGCGGCACCTGAGAGCACCAAGGTTCCGAAGGAGACGCCACGTGGTTGAAAAAGCGAAACGCACGCCTGCCGCCGCAAAGAGGGTAGCCAAGACTCCAGTGAAGCGGCGTTCGCCACTTCGATTTGAGCCAGAGCCCGACAGAGGCCCGGCTGCGTGGATCACACGCGAGAGTGGGCCCCTGCAGGCGGCACGCAACTCTCTTCGCGCAGGAACCGGATCCCTTAGTGGCAGCGCGATCGCCGGGATGCTGGCACTCTCGTTGCTGTTCGGAGCTGGTGGTGGCGCCGCAGCAACGATCCTTCTCCTAGACGGACTTTCTGGCGGAGACATTACAACGCAGATTCGGCAAACACTTGTTTCGGAGCAATCGGCGATTGTTGCGGTGGCAGAGCGCGTCTCGCCCGCCATCGTCACACTTGAAGTCACAACACCTAGTGGTGATGGCATCGGCTCTGGGGTCATCTACTCAGCTGATGGATGGATCGTGACCAACAAGCACGTCATCGCCGACGAATCATCCATTGTTGTTCACCTGAAAGATGGCCGAGATTTTGCTGGTACGGTCTATGGCATTGACACCCTTACCGATCTTGCAGTCGTAAAGATTGACGCTGCAGGTCTGCCAACAGCGACCCTCGGACGCTCTGGTCGCATCAAGGTGGGTCAGAC